>JASIGB010000775.1:0-4401 GCA_030045355.1 Bryobacteraceae bacterium | reverse complement strand
AATCCAACGCACGGAGAAATCGCTCTCATGGAGAAATTGTTACCGGGTCGTGAATCGTTTCTCACAACGGCAGCCGTCGCGAAATGGCTGGGCGTCGCCCCACGTACGGTGTGCCTTTGGGCGGAGTGCAAGGAAATCCCCGCTATCAAAATCGGCAGGCAATGGAGGTTTCGGGAAGGTGAATTATTCGACTGGTTGCGGAACCCCAGCGCCGCGAAAGTGAAATACCAACTGAACGATCATTCTACTGTAGCCGTGATTTAGGAAGTTTTGCCGCATTAGCGGCATTTGCGGCAACGAACGCATACTCGACCGGCGGCCCTGTGGCAAGATCGGGCTGTGGGTTCGTGATTTCGAAACCACCCGCTTCTTGCGAGACCGCTGTCGCTCGCGCGAAAACAGCTCGTGTTTCGGCAAGAGCCTATTCCATCCCAAGGAGCCTACCAAGATGCATGATCCATTCCTGAACTACGCGACCATGTCGGCGCCGTACGGCGCACAACCGGGAATCTTCAATCCCCTCGGCATACCTTATAACCTGCAAACTTCCGGCGTCAATCCTTTGGCAGCCATCCAACCTTTGGCCGCCACGCTCGGCCTCCCGCAGACCTATGGTCAGCAGCCGTTCATTTATCCTCAACAACAGTACCCGCAACAACTGCACGCGCAACTGCAGTTGGCAGCCGCGCTCGCCCAGCAGGCCCTTGTCCCGCAAATCCTCGGTCAGCACGCGCTCGGGCTTTCGCCGGTGGCGGGCATCCCGAATCCGATTGCGGCGGCAGTGTTGGCTAATCCATTGCTCGCTGCCGGATTGCAATCGCCATACGGCGGCCAGTTGTTCCAACAGCAGCATTCGCCGTACTCGCAACTCGGGCAGCCGGGCGGTTCTCCGTTTGGCCAGATTGGGATTCCTCTTGCCCCGCAAAGCTGGATCGGGCAAGGCGGACTGCAAGGCTACGGCCAGGTGAATCCGGTGCTGGCTCAACTGGCCGCGCGTGCTTTCCAAGGGCAGGGTGTTTCGCCCTGGGGGTATTAAGAGCTTGATGCGTCGGCCTCAGCACCAACCTCAAAAGATGTATGGCAAGTAAGAAGAGCGGGCGTACGGGTGACTCATCGTCCCTGCGCTCCCGGCCCGAGGTCCCAGCCCCGCACCGCGACCCTGATCCCCAGCCGGTGGCTGGGGCCTCGAACTTGTCGAAGAACATTCCAGGCAAAATTCCAGAAAAAATTTCCAGAGAGGATACTCCAGTGATGCCAGCTTACGGATTGCGAACACCAGCACAACCGATGCAACAACAGACCGAAGGCGTGACCGTGATCGGAGAGGCTGTCCGGCGCGTGCCCTCGGAAGCAGCCGAGTTCCTGATTGAGGCGGCCTCCAGCGCCCCCACCGCCGCCCAGGCGCTCCGCGAGAATCAGACCAAGATTTCGCAGATCGCACAGTCGGTGGCGCCGGCCGGAGTACAGCCCTCCGATGTCGAGACGATCTCCCTGAAGGTGCAGAATCTATTCGCGCCCCTGGGCCAGAGCTTGCCCCAGCTTGGCTTACCCCAATTTGGTTCGCCCCAATTTGGGTTGCCTCAAATCGG
The DNA here is from genome assembly GCA_030045355.1 of Bryobacteraceae bacterium. Classification (GTDB taxonomy): domain Bacteria; phylum Acidobacteriota; class Terriglobia; order Bryobacterales; family Bryobacteraceae; genus Palsa-89. The sequence goes on along the minus strand of JASIGB010000775.1, from coordinate 2,812 downwards.
CATGGCGCCTCAACTTGGCGCGCAAATTGGCCCGCAAATCGGAATCACCCCGCAGGCCACATATCCCGGGTTCCACACCTTTGCGGGCGGTCAGGCGGCGCAGCCCGAAATGCAGTTGGGATCGTACGTGGCTAGCAAAACTCTGCGCGTCGTCGTCCGCGATCCGGCGCGCTTGGGCGATGCCGCGGATGCCGCCGCTAAAGCGGGCGCCACAATTCTGGGCGCTTTTCGCCTGCGCGCGGCAGATGAGTCCAACGCGCGCAAAGCCGCGCTCGAAGCGGCCGGCAAGGATGCCCGGGCGAAAGCCGAAGCCCTAGCCGCGGCGACCGGCCGGCAAATCGGCGAGCCCATCTCGATCTCCGAAGATATCGTCGCTACCAACGGAATGTACACCGCGCTGCGCGCCAATCCTCCGTTCGCCTTCGGCGCCGGCGCGCCGGAGCAGATCGGTGACTTGGAATACTACGCTCGCGTCTCGGTGAATTTCCGCTTGGCTTGAATCTTACTTGCTTGAAACCGCTTTGCCTGAACCTTATGCCGGCTGATCGGCGGGCGGCTGGAATCCGATCGGACGGCGGTGCGCGGGCTCGGGCAGCGGCTCGAAAAACCGGTTCAGGCTCGCGAGCAGCAGGCGGAACTGCGTCGACTGCTCTTCGTGTCTCTTCTCCAGCTCATCCAGCTTGCGGGCCAGTTCGTTCGACGGAGGCGTCCCGGCGGGTTGGTAGACGGGATTGTAAGCCCATACCAGTTGATTGCGCGCTTCCAGGCGTTGCGCACTGCTCGAAAACGGCAGCGGCAAAACGGAAATAAACAACCCTCCCTGGACCGGAAGCCGCGACGAACCGGGCGCCGCGCACCGCGCATTGTTTCCGAACTCCCCAAAGTACAGCGGCTGAAACGGCCTGGGCGCCCAGTTGTGGTCGCCGGCCAGCACGACGAACAGTCCGGCGAACTTCGGCGCGGTCCACGCGCTCAAAGGTACAGGCTCAGAAAACAGAAAATCGTTGAAGCGGATTCCAGGACCCACCATGACGCTTACTCCTGCCAGCGATTGCTATCGGGTTGAAATAAATTCTAAACCAGTAATCGCTGAAACACAAATGTTATTCGACCTCCTAAGGCCTTTCGGTCCTATCAGTTCTATTTATTAGACGTATACGCACCACGAATGGGTGCTGGCCAAAGAGCCGTACGGTGAAGGCCGGATCGCCCTACGGTTGCAAGCCCGGCGCGACGTAGGTATAAAACAGCGCGATCAGCCCGATTACGCAAGCCAGCAGCGCGCTGTGCCGCAAGGTAAATCGGAATAGCTTGGCCTCTTCGTCCGGCTTCATGTTGGTGGCCGCCGCCGCCACCGCGATGCTCGACAGGCTGATCATCTTCCCCATCACGCCGCCCGCCGAATTGGCCGACGCCATCAGCACCTGGTTGAATCCCAGCTTCGAGGCCGTCACCACTTGCAGGTTGCCGAACAGCGCGTTGGCCGACGTGTCGGAGCCCGTCAAAAACACGCCTAGCCAGCCCAGGATCGCGCTGAAGAACGGAAACGACGCGCCGGTGGCCGCGAAGGCCAGCCCCAGCGTCCCCGTAGCGCCCGAGTAATTCATCAAAAACGCGAGCCCCAGCACCGCGGCCAGCGTGATCAGTGAGTACGTGAGCTGCTTCATCGTGCTGGCGAAGATTCTGAGCGCGAGCAACGGTGGCACGCGCAGGACGAAGCACGACAGTATGCAAGCGATCATGCACGACGTCCCGGAAGCCGAAAGCCAATTCAGATTGAAGATAGCCGCGTAAGGTGAAACTTTGGCCGTAACCGGCGGGACGCGTGCGATCAGGTTGTGTAGGCCCGGCCAGGCGATCGGGATGGAGACCGAATTCAGCGGCTTCTGCATCGGCGCCCAGCCCCACAACAGAACGCAGATCACCAACAAAAGATACGGAGACCACGCCAGAAACACCTCGCCATGAGAATGTTCCCGGCCTTCCGCCGGCGCCGTTCCGCCCGCCACCGCGTGTTTCTCCTTGTCCTTGGGCTTCCAGAATAGGAACAGAACCACCAGCACGCCCATCGCGGCGAGCGAGGCGATCAGATCGGTGAGCTGCGGTCCCACGAAATTGGAAATGGTGAACTGCAGTCCGGCGAAGGTAACGCCGCACAGCAGCGCCGCGGGGAACACGCGCGCCAGCGCGCCCCACCCACCCATTACCACTACCAAATACGCGGGCACGATCAGAGAAACCGGCGCGCACATGCGTCCCACCCCCGCGCTCAACCGCGCCAGTGGCAGCCCCGTGATTCCGGCCAGTGTCACGATGGGAATCGCGATCGATCCGAACGCCACCGGCGCCGTATTCGCGAGCAAGCAGATCGCGGCGGCGTGGAACGGCGAAAATCCCAACCCCGCCAGCATCGCCGCCGCCACTGCCACGGGCGTTCCAAATCCCGCCGCGCCCTCCAGAAACGCGCCGAACGCGAACGCGATCAGCAGCGTTTGCAGCCGCGGATCGCGCGTCAACGTGCGCAGCGAATGCTTGATGGCTTCAAATTTGCCTGTATCCAGCGTCAGCCGGTACAGGAACAGCGCCCAGATCACGATCCAGCCGATGGGAAACAAGCCATACGCCGCGCCGTAGGCCGCCGCCGATACGATCCGCTCCACCGGCATTCCGTACAGAAAGAACGAAACCAGGATCGTCGTCCCCAGCCCGGAAACCCCGGCAATCCAGGCCGGCGTCCTCTTGATGCCGAGCAGATACAGCAGCACGAAGATGGGCAGCGCCGCTACCAGCGAAGAAAGCAGCAGGCTTCCGT
>JASIGB010000774.1:0-6529 GCA_030045355.1 Bryobacteraceae bacterium | reverse complement strand
TGCTGCTTATTTTGGCGTCGTCAGCCAACATCAGCCCTGCCGCCGCGGCTACAAGCGCGAGCTGTAGGGTCACGGTAATCCTCATCTCGACGCGCCTCACACCGAGTCCAGAATACAGTCCGCGGGGGCGACGCAAGTAGAGGTTGGGACAGTTTCGCGGGTGTCACAAGGCGCTGTTGCCGCGATCCGGACTCGGTCACATCTAAGCGGGATTCTAGCAGCCGCATAGACCGGGCTCGTCGTGGAGTGCCGTTCGGATACGCCCCCACGATTAATCAATCCGCGACCGGACATGGGAACCCTTGTGCTAGGTGAGCAAATCCACCAGCTCGCCGACCAGTCGCGACTCGGAGTGGCCGAGCGCGCTTTCGCCCAGATCGAGCCATTCCTTGCGGCGCGTGTTTTGCACGAAGAAGACTTCTTCGACGCGGAAGCTTCTGGGGAGCTTCGATTCGGCCCAACGGGCACGGGCGACGCGGGCGAGTTCATCCACTTCGTCGCCTTTCAGCTCTTGCGCCAGCGTGACGTGGGGGTGATAAGGATAAGGCTCGGCGAATTTGAGTCCGTTCACGTTCAGGTCGTCGTGCATGTGTTCCATTTCGGCGAGTCCGCGGCCGATGCCGATGTGGATGACGTCGGAAACCGGAAATACTTCCACCTGCGTCATTTCCACTTCAAACGGAGCGAAGGAGGGGGCCAGCGCGCGGATGGTTTCCCAGGCTGCCTCGGGCGACGAGGAAATCGGACGGGGCGGCAGTATCGTCACGTGGGCCCGCAGAAAGCAGTTCGGAACCAACTCCTGCCGCAACCGATCCAGGAAGCTCGCCAACGGCTCGGGGATATAACTGACCAAAGCGAAGGAGTTGATTCGATCCCACGTGGCGGGATCGTTATACATACTTTTGTAATCCTATGGTACCGCCATTGGCTCCTGCACGGTGCCGGGGGCCGGTTCCGGTACGTACCAGCGGGCTTCCTCAAAGCCGATGTATTTCAGGATGCGGAGCTCGGCGCCCGCCGGACCCAAGACTTCGATCAGATCTCCCACGGCGATGGCGTCCTGGCTCTCGCGCAAGGCCAGCCACAGGGCGTAGGGGGTGGCGGCTTCGAGTTGCGGACCGGGTTCATAATCCTTCGGCTTGACGACGGTGACGCCCGGAGTGTGCGGAGCCCAGCGAAACTGCTGGCGTGGGGCTTCCTTCAAACGGTGAATTTGGTAAGCCGGCATAGCTTCTATTCTCTCTCAAAACAATCTTCGCTCAAAACAATTCGCAATGGAATGTTTTAGCTGGGCGGCCTGCTCTTCGCCCGCGCGGATCCAGGTCTGGGCGTTGGCGCGTGTCCAGTAGATGGATTCGAGCGGCTTGCCGAGCAGGCGGGGCGGCGCCAACCGAACAAGTTCGACGCCGGCGGGAACCTGCGGGCGAAAGCGCGAGAGCTTGCGCGCGGCGCCGACGAAAACGCGCGCAACGTTTCCAGGCGGCGCGGGAAGAACGTCGATGACCAGCGCGCGCGTCGCGCCCATTTCGGCGGCGGCCCAGAGCGGGACGGCCGACAGCAGCCCGCCATCGGAATAGATGCGGCCGCCCAAGCGGACCTGGTCGAACAGGCCGACGATCGCGGTGCTGGCCACCAGGTGCTGCCAACTGATCTCGTTGCCGCGCAGGATACGCGGGCGCAGTTTAAGCAGATCGGTGATCACCATGGCGTAATGCGTGCGCGGCTGGTAGGCTTCGTAGACATCGCGGATCGCGCGCTGCAGCGGCGCGGTGTCGAAAATCCCCTGATACAGACTGCGCGGGAATTTCCAGCGATAGCGGGCCGCGCAGTCCAGGTGCAGCCAGCGGTCCACCAGTTCGTCCGGATCGCAGCCGCCGGCGATGGCCCAGCCGGTGATGGCGCCGATGGAAGAACCCACCACCAGGTCGGGGCGAAACGCATCGGCCAATGCCCGCCACGCTCCGGCCTGGTATGCGCCATACATGCCGCCGGCGGATAGAACCAGCGCCTTCATCGGCCGAGATTCAACTGATCCAGCCTCGCCGCGGGTTTGTCGAGGAACCACGCGGCGCCATCGGCGCCAGCAGCACACCCGGAGACGACCGGAGGTTCTGCACTGGAGGACATCGACTCGAAGAACACCGGACGGGTGGCGCCGCCGTCGCGGTCGTACGTGGCGATTTGCGCGGGGTACATTTTCGGATTGTAGGGCTCGCCTAGGACGGCCCGCGGCGGCTTGGCTGTGTCGTCGCCCGAGGCGAGCCTCCGGGTGCGACGGGCGGCTTCAAGCACGGCGGGCAACCAAATGACGCGCCATTGGTGAAATCTTTCGACGTACGCCGCGGCCACTAGATTCTTGCGATCGTCGATCAGAGCCTCCTCCGGAAATAGGCTGGCGGTATGTGCGTCCGGACCCATGCCGCGATGAATGCCATCGAATCGGGGGACGTCGCCAGGTTCAAGCTGGCCGACGAGATGCAAGAAGGCGCGGATGTAGTTACTTTGCGAATCGGCGGGAGGGACCACGCGCTCGTCCACCCAAAAACGGTGCATATTGCTCCAATCGAAGGCAGCTTTGGCCATTGGGGCGAACGTCAATTTGGGCGTGCTGCCGCCGGAGACGGCGAGCGAGGCCCGGGGCTGGGTGCCGAGGGCGCGGGCGCGCAACTCGAGGATTTTGCGGGCTCGGGCATCCGAAGCCGCTGGAGCGTTTTCATACCCAAACGAGTGCGCCGTCATTTTTTCTCTCGGTGACAGCGGGACGTGTCCTAAGGGCCCGCTGAGGTCATGCTAGAATAGTTTTTACCTCCCACACAACTTGCAGTTCAGATTATTCAGGTAATAGACATTCAGAAGGAGCGGCGGAGCGGTAGGCGTGTAGCAGTCGCGTGTAGCAACCTATGCAGAAGCACGGCAAAAAGAAAATCCTGGCAGTGGTGGAAGATCTTTTGTTCACCGTCAAAATTAGCGATGCTGCCAAGCGCACCGGACTGGAAGTGGAGTTCGTGAAATCCGAGCGCGACGTTCTGGAGAAGGCCACCCAGGAAAAGCCACTGCTGATTATCCTGGATCTAAATTTCAGCGCCGTGCAGCCGCTCAAGTTGATTTCGAAACTGAAAAGTAATGGTGACCTGAAGCCGATCAGCGTGATCAGCTACTTATCTCACGTGCAAGGCGAGCTCAAGCAGCAGGCGCAGGAAGCTGGCGCGAACATCGTAATGGCGCGGTCGGCGTTTTCGCAGAATCTGCAGCAGATTTTGAAACGGCACTCAGGTGCGATTTAACTTTGAAACTGCATGGGGGCCTGCGCGGTGCAATGCCTGCGACCTCCGAGTTCGACAGCACCCACGTTCACTGACCGCCGGCCCTAACTCGGTTCAACGCCCAGCAAGGGAAGTAAGAGCTTCTCGAGGCTCGAGGCAATCGCACGATGTCCTTGCGGGCTGTAGTGGATTACGTCTTGTAGGGTAAGCGCTGTAATCGGATAAGACGATAGCCACGCGGTAAGGTCGAGCAGCGGAGTATTAGAACCCTCAGCCCAGTCTCGTAATGACCGCGGAGCCGATTCTTCCGCTCCGAAAGGGACGCTTAGGAGAAAAGGAATATATACAACGATGAGTCTGGAATGCCTGGAGTGCACGAAGGACGCCAGATCTTGAAGATTGCTCAAATTCTCGCTCTCGGCGGCAGACTCGTGCACTTCAGTTGCCGCGACATTTCTCGCCTCGACAGGGTTGGTGAAATGCCCGCTTAACGTGGCGTACAGCACGCCGAACACCGTGGGCGGACGCTTGGAGGTGAAGTAGCTTCGTTCCGCGGTGGCGGCGTCGACGAAACGCTGAGTCATGTCTCCCGTATTCAAAACCAGCAGCACGCAGTCGGATTCGAACGTACCGGCCGTCTCGAGAAATTGCTGTTCATTGCGAATTGCCCACCCGTCGGCGGAGGCGTTGAGGACCTCGACGTGGCGCCCGATCTGGCGGGGTAATTCCTTACGAATCAGCTCTGTAAAAATCTGGGGCTGATCCACGCTCATACCGTAAGTGATGGAGTCGCCTACAAACATCAAACGCAAGGTGCCTGCCGGCTTGTGATTCTCGAATTCCGGAGAACGCATGCCATGGCTGTCCGTTGTAGTTTTGTGAAAAGGCCAATACACATTTTGGTTGGGTGCAGGAAAGTAGCCGTATGCTGGACTGATTTGATAGATGGGGGGACGCCCCAGTCCAGGTACCCAGGTCAACAGCAGATACACTCCACAAATAAACACAAGCACGCCAAAAATGGCCCCTTGCATCAGTCTTCTTCTTCTCATATGGCAATGAGTATCCTCTGGGCCCATGCAATTGGCGATCTGGCGCCCTATACAAAACCACCTGGACAGATACCCTAAACGAGGCGATACTTACTTGCAAAGCCAACAAATGTTGCTGCTTACGGCGCCGCAGGCACCCCGTTTCTGCGAGCTACGCACAGCAGTTCCCCGCCAAAGGCTCTCGGAAAGAATCGCCTGCGAGAATTGACTGGTTCGGAGCAACCGGCATGCTCCCTTTGACGAAGCATTTTGTGGCAGACTCGACCGTCAACGCGGCGCTCCTTAGCCTGAAACCTAGGGTTTTCACCGTACCCGTCCTGTATAATAGGATTCTATACCTAAGCGTTCCATTTTGGCGGTTTTTTCAGCTTTCGGCTCCGAAAAACTGTACTAGAAGCACTATTTGTGTTCACCACATTGTTTGCTTCTGTTCATCAGGTTTTCATCTGCCGGGGCTTAGCTTTACCCTTGCGGGCATCCGGCCGGCAGCGTGTCGGAGCCGCTTGCTTCTTTCCCACCCGGCGCGTCAACAACTCTGCAATCTTCCGCTCCAGGCTGTCGGCCTGAATGCGGATGCCGTGTACCTCACGCTGCCCCTTCCAGGGCCTCCAGATCTCTGGCTTGGCGAAGCAGCGTCAGCAGAGAGCACAGTGATCAATTGTTGAGCCTTCCTGGGTTGATTGGAGCGAAGCCCCAATTTGGGGGAGATGGCGCGAAAAAAACGCGCGTTGAAACTAAGATTGCAAAAGTACTGCTCCTGCGCAGTCCGAGGTGTATCGATTCACCCTCGGCAAAGAGGCAGATGCAGGAGCCGTTTCGATTCGCCCAGCGGGCGCTTGCTCTTGTTCGGCGTCGAGCACGCAACGTAAGTCCCCACTTTAATTTTTTGCGGCGGACGGCAAGTGAAAACGAGAACGGCTGGAGTAGACGCGAAGGTTGTATTCGCTTCAATTGCCGTTTGGTACTAGGTGTGCATAATGCTGCGCCGTATTCCCTGGTTAGGGCACGGTAATCAGGGCTGAGGCGCGAGTTAAGCGCGTTCCAGCTTGCGGCGCGATCGTCCAGAGCGCCCTTAAATTTCTCCATCGCAAGTTTCTCTGTGGAAAGGATGACTACGCCATGGCTGCATCTCTGCGAATCGACGGTGAGTTTGCCAAAGGACGAAAGACCAGTGGACCAGAGACCGGTGCAGAAAGCGTTTCATTCCAACAGGCCTCGGAAACATTGGCCAGTGACGCGGCGATAGACTTAGTCGGCAACGCGACGGGGGAACGCAACGGTTCACCGGATTGGGCGGAACTGGTGACGCGCATCAAAGAAGGCGATGAAAGCGGCATGGAAGACCTATACCGCCTGTTCGGCCGCGGCATCCGCTTCTATTTGTGCCGCCAACTCGGAACCCAGGAGCTGGACGATAAGGTTCACGATACCTTTCTGATTGTCGTGCAGGCCATCCGGCGGGGAGATCTGCGGGAGCCCGAGCGCCTGATGGGTTTCGTACGAACGGTGGTCCGGCGCCAAATCGCGGCCCACATCGACCAAGTAGTGCATAGCCGGCGTGAGGAGTTGCACATGGACGTTGGGGTAAAGGTGGTGGATGCGCGCCGCAACCCGGAGCAGCACGTGGCGTTCCAGCAAAAGGTCGACTTCATGATCGAAATCCTCCAACGGCTCTCCGAGCGGGACCGCGAGATCCTGACGCGCTTCTACCTGAACGAAGAGACGCAGCAGCAGATTTGCCGGGATATGAACCTGACGGAAACGCAATTTCGCTTACTAAAGTCGCGCGCCAAGGCCCGATTCGGCGAACTGGGGCGACGAAAACTGCAACAAAAAGCCATGGCTCCATTTTTTTCGAGAATTTCCACGCGCTCGCACCACTAGCTGACCAAAGAAGAATACTACCCCCAGATTTGGGTCCGGATCGAGCTGCCGGGGAACAGTTCCCTCCCCCCGAGGAGGCTCTTGTTTGTGAACGCTGGCTTAGATCGTCATTATCCCGAAGAAATCTGGGAGAGCTATGCCCTGGGCATGCTCTCCGAGGAGCAGTCCGCACCCCTGGAAGAACACCTTCTAATCTGCCCTCCGTGCCAGGATCTTTTGGCTGAATTGGACGAATACCTGAAAGCATTCAAAGCCGCCGCGCGCCGCTGCCTGACAAAATCCGTGGCGGCTTCGGCGACGTTGCGTTAGAACACGCGCCGGCTCAACCGG
>JASIGB010000773.1:0-3995 GCA_030045355.1 Bryobacteraceae bacterium | reverse complement strand
CCAGCCGCCGGCCGGGGGCGTGGAGGGCGCCGGCCAGCCAGTGACCTTGAACACGCCGCCTTGAAACTGAATGGAGATACTTTGCGCGGCGGTCATCTCCCAGGCGAGGCCGCAGGAGAGGATGACCGCCAGTCCGGTACCAATGAATTTACGCAATGTGGCGCTGCCGGGTAAACCGCAAACTTCAGGGCAGAGCGACCGTCTCCAGATTGATCGGACCTACCGGCGGGCCAGGATTGTAAACCGGACCGGAACCGGGATGGCCCGTCATGACGAGCACGTTCGCCGAATCGAGCGCCGCGAGGTGCTGCACGTTGTCAAGCCCGCTGACCTTATCGTAGGGAACGCCGGCTACGTCCGTCCGTTGCGGCGCGGAAATGGCCGGGTAAGTCTCGAGATTGTCGGCTTTCAGCTTCACCACGCCGAAGCTGGTGTTGGCGATCAGGATATATTGATGGCCATCCTTCGTGTAGGGGACCATGTCGAGCGGCTGGTTGCCGGCGCCCAAATCGGCGATCTCAGCGCCTTTCACTTGCGCGCCCGGCTTCAGCTCGCTGACCGGGATTTTCACCAGCGGAGTGCAGGTGTAAGCAGCGAGCACATACTGCTGGCCGGAGATATCGTAAGGAACAAAGGTGCGTATAGGCGCCTGCGTTTCGTAACGGCCATGCGAAGAGTGCCAGATTTGGAGCGTCGCGCCTTTCTCGGCGGATTTGAACGGGAACGGAATCGAACGCAGCGCCGAACTCCATTCTTCGTTCGAAAGACCCGCCACCATCAGATCTCCATTGACGTACATCATGTCCGTGATGGTTTGCATGCGCGGATTTTGGCGGCCACTGGTATTGGCTTCCGGAGCATCCACCAGGCTTACCGCCTCATTGGGCGCGTTGTCGAGCGACAGCATGGTGATTTTGCCGGCCGTATCGACTTTCGCGATGAGCGGAGCGGCGTCGGGTCCCCTGCCGCGTGAGGCCGACACGTAGGCGTTCTTCGAAATCGGATTCACCACAACGTGATTGATCATGATCTGGTCAGCGGGCACGCCAACCATCGCGGCGATCTTGGCATCAACGCCTTCGACATTGATGGAGGCATTCGCCCGCGGTTTCGTGTCTTTGGTATCAATGGCCACAATTTTTGCGCCGGCCGAATCGGCCACAAAAAGGATGCCATCGGGTCCGAAGGCGAGCGACCCGGCGGAAGTCAGCGGCACTTTTCCGACTGGCAGATTCACCTTGGAAGGAGCGGTTTGGCTGACGATGCTGAATGTTAGCGCCAGGGCGGCGGCAGCGCAGACGCAAAAAGCGGTTCTGATTGTCGTTTTCAGACGCATGTTTGAATCTCCTCTGTTGCGTAGTCTATAACAACTCAACGCTCGATGCGGGTCGAGGGCCCGACAGTTCGGCGTGATTGGCTTCCTAAGCGCTGACCTCTCCGGCGCAACGTTGCGCGGATCTCCTATCAACCATTCTAGTCGTGGATTGCCCTTGAAAAGGCCGCGCGTACAGATGCGCACCGCCTAAAAGGAGTATATGATGTGTAGCTGACTCCGCCGGGAATAGGGCGGTGGAGTGTAACGACAAGGCTGGACCGAAGGCTTATGGGATTTGGCGCCGTGGTCAAACCGTTGGTTATCGCAGGCTTGTGGCCGGTTCTGTTTCTGGCTCGCGCCCAGGCGTTGGGCGTTTGTGCCGATCCGGATTACCTGCCGTATTCGAATCGAGCCGGCGCTGGTTTTGAAAACAAAATTGCCGAGGCCGTTGCCAAGGCCTTGGGTGAAACCGTGGAATACACCTGGGCGAGCCACCGCGGCCACGGCGGATTTCCCCAGTTCCTGTCATCTACGCTTGACGCCCGCAAGTGTGACGTGGTGATGAGCATTCCCTATGCCAGCCGCGAAGAGCTGACCACGCGGCCGTACTACATCTCTTCGTATGTATTTGTTTTCGATAAGAGCAAGAAGTACGACATCGCGAGCATGGATTCACCGGTGCTGAAGCAGGTGAAGGTCGGTTTTGAACGCGAGACGCCGGCCGAGGATGGTCTCAAAATGCGCGGCATGATTCCGGCCGCGGTGGCCTTTGACGTGGCAACCGACGAGGGCGAGTCGCCGGCACTGATGCTTGACGCGCTAAACAGTGGAAAGATCGACGTCTTAATCACCTGGCAGCCGGCCATCGGGGCCTTTCTGCGGGCCGCTCCCAATCTGGAAGTTGTGCTGGTTCCGAATGAGCGTGCTTTGGGGCCGCCAGAGCAATATTCCTTCCCTATGTCGATGGGAGTTCGCGCGGGCAACGACGCGTTGAAGAAAAGGCTCGACGATGTGATCGCAGGCCACCAGGCGGAGCTTACGGCCATCTTGACCGAGAGTGGCGTGATGTCGTACGCACCGCGCAAGGAGGGGCAGTGAGGTTGAAGCTCGCGCTAGCCTTTCTAACGATGCTCTTTGTCATCGCGATATCGCTCGCCGCGCAGGATGGCGAAAAGCTGATCAAACAAAGCGACTGCTCGTCATGCCACGCGGTGGATCGGCAGGTGGTAGGACCGGCCTACGCAGATATAGCCAAGAGCCATGCCGGACAAAGCGATGCGGTTGACAAGCTAGCCGCAAAGATTAAAGACGGCGGCAATGGCATGACGCCTCATCCGGATTTGGCGGAGGCGCAGCGCACCGCCATGGCGAAGTGGATCCTCGCGCAAGCCCAATCGGCGGCCGCTCCGGCCCACAGCCAACCGGCCGCGTATTCCTACACGCTGAAGGACGGCACTAAGGTCAGCCTGGATTTTCCGTTGTTTCTGGAAGGCCAGGCTCCCAAAGTGACTAAGGAAGTCTTCCATGGCTATCAGCTCTATAACTCGTACTGTTACCGCTGCCACGGCACCGATGCCAGCGGAAGCCAGCTCGCGCCTGACCTGCGCCACTCACTCGCGAACGGGATGAACCAGCGCGACTTTCTATCGGTGGCGATGGAAGGGAGAAAGGAACAGGGAATGCCCGCGTGGGCCGGCTTCCTCAGCGAGGATGATGTGGTTCACATTTTCAGATATGTAAAAGGACGCAGCCTCGATCTGGTATCTGGAGGCAGGCCGCCGTCCGCGCAAGATTAAAAAGGAGCTTTTGGAATGAACCCCCAAATAGGAGCTTTTGGAATGAAAGCAATGACGCAGCTTGGTCGCCTTGCAATCGTATTCGGGGCTTGCTTTGTGCTCGCTCCCGTGGTCTCCGTCGCCAACGAACCGCTCCAAAAGGATTCCCAGGACCCCAATCAGTGGGTCATTCCGTTGGGCAGCTATAGCGGAATTCGACACAGCAAACTAAGCCAAATCAACAGCAAGAATGCCGGAAAACTGAAAGTCGCCTGGACGATGTCCACCGGCACGCTGCGGGGTCAGGAAGGCCAGCCGCTGGTGGTGGGCAACATGATGTACTTCGAGAGCTCCTATCCCAACTTTGTCTATGCGATCGATCTTGACAACGTTGGACAGATCGTTTGGAAATTCGCGCCCGAGCAGGATAAGTTCTCGCCATCGGTGGCCTGCTGCGATCTGGTGAACAAGGGCGTGGCCTATGCCGAGGGCAAGATTCTGATCTCCACTTTGGACACGCATGTTTACGCGCTCGACGCTAAGACCGGCAAGGTCCTTTGGAGCGCTCAGAATGGGGATCCACAGCTAGGGCAAACCATGACCATTGCTCCACTGGTGGTGCATGACAAGGTGATCGTCGGAATCTCGGGTGGAGAATACGGTGTGCGCGGGCATCTCACGGCATACGATCTCAATACCGGCAAGCTAGTGTGGCGCGCCCACAGCGTGGGTCCCGACTCGGACATATTGTTTGATCCCGACAAGACCATCGACGGAGCCACACAAAAACCGGTCGGCCAGAATTCCAGTCTCCAGACGTGGCAAGAGGACGCGTGGAAGCTGGGCGGAGGCACAACTTGGGGCTGGTATACCTACGATCCTCAGCTCAATCTGGTGTACTACGG
>JASIGB010000772.1:0-2848 GCA_030045355.1 Bryobacteraceae bacterium | reverse complement strand
CTGCACCTGCTCGGCGGTAATGGTCATGATTTTGGCGGGATATGTGTCCCAGTAATCGTCGGGCAGATGGTAAACCTTGACCGCGATCGCGTAATCCAGCAATTCCGTGGGCCGCTCCAGCGTCAGGGCGAAACCGGCGACGATGGAGCGCTTGCTCTCTTCGAGTTCCTGCTCGGGTACCGGCTGGTCGCGAATGCGGTTGATCTCGTTCATGAACTCAGTCATCGCGCCGCCGGTGGCATCGGTTCGCATGCTGCCTTGCGCGATCCAGGGGCCGGCATAACGGCGCGCCACCAGCATGCTGTAAGCGCCATAGGTGTAGCCATGTACTTCTCGCAGATTCATGAACAGGCGCGCGGCTGCCCCGCCGCCGACGATGCGGTCCATCACCACCATCGGGACGTAATCGGGGTCCGTGCGGTTGATAGCGATGTTCCCGATCTCGACATCCGTCTGCACGGAGCCGGGACGGTCCACCAGAAAAATCCGGCGACCGCTGACGGGCTTGGTGGCGGGCGGCAGACCGGCCTTCTCCGGCCCGGCCTTCCATTCGTTGAGCGGGGAAAACATCTTTGTTACTTGCGCGGGCGTAATGTCGCCGGCGATGCCGAGAATCGCGTTTTCGGGAAGGTATCGCGTGGAGTGCCATTCGCCCAGCATGGCGGGCGTGATTTTATCCAGAGCCTCGGGCGTGGGCGACGTGACCGCGGCCGGGTGATTGCCGTATACGGCCCGGTCGAAGCGCTCCTGCACCAGGAAGCGGGTCGTTCCACGCTGCTGCTGCAACTGAAGCTTCATGCGCTGTCTCAAATTGGTCAGCTCGTCTTGCGGAAATGAGGGGTGCAGCAGGATATCGCAGGCAAGCGGGATCCATTGGCTCGCGTTATCGCTCAATCCGGACGCGGTGAACGTCGCTGTTTCACCGCCCCAGGGCGCCTCCGCCCGGATCATCGCGCCCAGTTCATCGCTTTGTTCGGCGATCTGCCTGCTCGTTCGCGTTTGCGTGCCTTGATTCAACATCGTGGCTGTGACGCCGGCCAGGCCCGGAACGTCGGCCGGATCGTACAGCGCGCCTGCTCCCAAAATCGTCAGTCGCGCGGTGACCAGCGGCAGGCGATGATCTTCCAGCACCAGAACGGTCAGCCCGTTGGGAAGCGTCATCTCCACCGGCTTCGGCAATCGCACATGCAGAATTTCGTCGGAGACCGGGGCTTTGTATTTGCGCTCCACTTTGCTGATCGGAATCGCCTTGGAGCCGGGATCCTCGGGAGACTGAGCGGATATGAGCGTGAGAGAAAACATCGCGGCGATAGAACACCGGACGGGAATTTGGGATCGGCGGGTCATTGTAAGCTCCTTCAGTTGGCAGCGGTGGCGGCTTCGGCTTTGGGCTTAGGCAGCGTGGTGAGCACGGTGCGATTCTCTTCGGTGAGATACGTTTTCGCGGCGCGCCGGATGTCGCTGGTCGAAACCTTCTCGATTTTGTCGAAGCGAGTGTTGATCAAGTTCGGATCGCCGTAGATCGAGGCGGCCTCGCCGATCAGGTAGGCGCGATACAGCGTGCTTTGGAGTTGCTGCGCGGTTCCGCGGCGCTCCATCATGCGGACCTTCTGCAATTCCCACGCGGCGAGGGCTTCGGATTTCACGCGGTCCAGCTCCGCGTATACCACCTTCTCAACTTCCTTCAAATCGGCATTGGGCCGCGCGAGCACCATTACATCGAACGTGGACGGACCCTTGTGCTCCTCCACGTAGCAAGCCACGTTCACCGCGAGTTTCTTGTCCTTCACCAGGTTCTGATACAGCCGCGAGGATTGGCCTTCCCCGAGCGCGGTGGAAAGAACATCGAGGGCGTATTCATCCGGAGTATTGCCGGGCGGGATCTTGAAGGCGATATCGATGCGCGGCAGACGGGCGAAAGGATCTTCGATGGTCTTGCGGCGCTCACCCGTCTGTTTGGGCTCGCTGAGATCGGGAACCGGCGGCGCGGGCTGGGAGGGAATGCCGCCGAAATACTTCTTGATCTTCGCCAGCGCTTCTTGGGGCTCGAAGTCGCCCACCAGCGTGAGCACGGCGTTGTTCGGCGCGTAATAAATGCGGAAGAAATCCTGCACGTCTTTGACCGTGGCCGCGTTGAGATCGGCCATCGAGCCGATCACCGAGTGCTTGTTGGCGAAGTTATCGTAGACCATGCCCTGCAGTACTTCCGAGGTCTCGCCGTAGGGCTGATTGTCGACGCTCAGCCGCCGTTCTTCTTGCACGGCATTACGCTGGTTATCGAGATTCGCCTGATTCACCGCGAGCGACCGCATGCGGTCCGCCTCCAGAAACAGGCCCAGGTCGAGCTGGTTGGACGCGAAGGATTCGAAATAATTCGTCCGATCCTCCGTGGTGGTGCCGTTCATATCCCCGCCGTTGTCTTCCACCAGAATCATGTGCTCGCCCTTGCCGACGTTGGCCGAGCCTTCGAACATCATGTGCTCGAACAAGTGCGCGAAGCCGGTGTGTCCGGGCCGTTCGTTGTGGGATCCCACGTTGTAGGTGATCGAAATGCCGTACGTGGGCGCGGAATGATCCACGGACATTACGACCCGCAGCCCGTTGTCGAGTTTGAATTGCTGGATGGGAATCCGCAGAGGTTTGGGTTCGGTTTGGGCTCGCAGTACGCAAAAGCCCAGACCCAAGCCAAGGAAAGACACGGCGAAAACAGCGGTGCGCATATGTGACCTTATTTTACCCTCACGCCCGTGACTTGCCAGGACGGCACGTGCCAGGACGATAATTGTTAGGGAAGACGATGCGCGTAGCGGTCACTTTCAACAATCCGGCGCGGCTGGGGCCTTATCTG
>JASIGB010000771.1:0-3407 GCA_030045355.1 Bryobacteraceae bacterium | reverse complement strand
ACGAACCCGCCCGCGGCCGTTCCGATTACGTGTCCGCGGTCCAGGTGAAGCTGATCCAGGAGGGCCAACAAATCGTCGGCGGCGGTGTCGGCCGGTCCGGCGGAAGTCACTTCCGTGCGGCCCCAGCCACGGCGATCAAAAGCAATCACGCGGTAGCCGGCTGCGGCGAAAGCGGAGAACTGGAAATCCCAAACACGGCTGCTTCCGGTGGCTGCGTGCAGCAACACGACGGGAGTTCCACTGCCTCCTGTATCGCGATAAAAGATCCGCGCTCCGGGGACGGTGACGTAGCCTTCGTGAACTGGAGTCTCGGCCGGTAGCATTGTGAGGGCGAGCGCGCCCGCAAAAAAACAACCCGCCAGTCGCGCTGTCATCTCACCATGTATACTGCTAGTCGCCGAGGAGAGCAAATGCGAAGCGACTGGGCCGCCGTTGTAGGCTGCGTGTCGATCGGCGCGTTGGCGCCGATGCTATGGGCGCAGCCCGGGGCGGTGATCTATGCAGGCGCGCGATTGATCCTCGGCGACGCGCGCCCTCCCATCGAGAACGGAGCCTTCTTGGTCCGCGGTGGACGCATCGCCGCGATCGGACCAAAGGGCTCTGTGCGTGCGCCCGCGAGCGCGGTGCGCGTCGACCTTACGGACAAAACGGTGATGCCCGCGCTGAACAACATTCACGCGCATCCCGGATACGAGGGCTTCGTGAGCTGGAGCGTCAAAAACCACACGCCCGAAAACATGCTCGATCATCTGGAGCGCGAAGCCTACTACGGCGTGGCCGCCGTCCTTTCGATGGGCGAGCAGCCGACCGATTTCGCGATCGATTTCCAGCACAATCAACTGGCGGGAAAATTCCCCCCGGCCGCCCGCTTTTTCTTCGCTGCCGGAATGGCGCCGCCTGGAGGCGGTCCGGACTCTCTCTTGATTCAGGGAACGGGCCCGCTGCACGCGGTGTATGAAGTATCCACTCCGGACGAAGCGATCACGACGGTTCGCAAGCTCGCTGCCCGGAATATTCACGAGCTGAAGTTTTGGGTGGACAATCGCGACAACCTGCGCGGCGCGCACAAAAAGATGCCGCCCGAAGTGTACACGCCCCTGATCGCGGAGGCGCATAAGCATGGCATGATCGTCCACGCACACGCGACGAACCTGGAAGATCAGAAGGGCGTCGTGAAGGCCGGTGTGGATGTGCTGGTGCATACGCTGATGGCCGAAAAAGTGGATGACGAATTCCTGGCGATCCTGCGAGCAAAGCGGCCTTATTGGACTCCCGTGATGGGACTGGGCGACCGCTCCGAGTTGTGCGACGGCGACGATGGTTTCATCGAGCAATCGGTGACCGCGAACGTAGTCGCCGATATCAAAGCAGGCAAAACGTGGTTGCCGTCGCCGCCGTGCTCGGCGCCTCCCAGCGCGCAATTTGTCCAACGCGAAGAAAATCTCCGGTACAATTTCCCGAAGTACATCGCCGCCGGCGCGCGCATCGTGCTCGGAACGGACGCGGGCGTATCCCAGAAATATGCGTTCGGCTTTGCCGAGCACCACGAACTCGCGATGTACGTCGGGCTGGGACTGACGCCCGCGGAGGCGATCGTCGCCGCCACGTCCAGGCCCACGGAAGTGCTGCGCATTCACGATACCGGCGTACTCGCCAAGGGGATGCGCGCGGATTTCATCGTCCTCAAGGCGAATCCTCTGGACAACATTCGCAACACGCGCGCGATCGACGGTGTGTATCTGGCCGGTGTTCGCCTGGATCGCGCGGCGCTCGAAAAGAAATTCCAATCCGTGGGGGTGAACAAATGAACCGGCGTGAATTCATCGCAACGGCGGCAGCAGCTAGCGTGGGCGCACCCGCATTCGCGGCAGCCCACTACGATCTGATCGTCAAAGGCGGGCGCGTCATCGACCCATCGCGCAAACTGGACGCGGTCCGCGATGTAGCCATCGCCAACGGCCGCATCGCCGCCGTGCAGGCGAACATTCCGGGGAGCGCCGCCGAATCTATGGACGCCAGCGGCAAGTTGGTGGTCCCCGGATTAATCGACATCCACACCCACGCCACGCGCAGCAAAGATGGCCCCGCGCTCTGCCTGGCCGACGGCGTGACCGGTCTGATCGACGCCGGATCGCAAGGCGCCGATCACATCGAAGACGCGGTTGCCGTGGCGCAATCGGCGCCCCAGCCCTGCCGCGTATTGATCAACATCGGACGCGCGGGCATTATTCCCGAAGGCGACACCATGGATCTCAAACGTGCCGATGTCGCCGCCGCGCGCGAAGCCGTCGCCCGCAATCGCGCGATGATCGCCGGAGTGAAGGCCCGGCTGTCGCGGGACGTCGCGGGAGCGAACGATTATGAAGTGCTGCGCCGCGCGCAGCAGGTCGCCTCCGAGTTTCACATTCCCGTGATGATCCATATGGGCCAAACCGTTTCGCCGCTGCCCAAGCTTCTCGCGCTGCTCAAACCCGGCGATATCGTCACCCACATGTTCGCGCCGCCTCCGAACAGCATCATCAATGACGAGGCCCATATTCTTCCGGAAGTGATGGCCGCGCGCCGCCGCGGCGTCATCTTTGACCTCGGCAACGGCAGGACCGGCCATTTGCGCTGGGATATCGCCGATCAGGTGCTGAAAGCCGGGTTTCTGCCCGACACGTTCTCCACCGATTGGACCACCGAGAGCCGCACCGCGCAGGTGATCGATTTTCCCAACGTGATGTCGAAGTTCCTGATGTTGGGGATGCCGCTCGACCAGGTGATCGCCTGCGCTACCGTCAATCCGTCCCGCACGTTCCCTGTTTTCCGCGGCCGGGGCACGCTAAAACCGGGCGCTCCGGCCGATATTGCGGTTCTGGAACTGCGGCAGGGCAGCTTCGAGTTCGAAGACAACTACCAGAACACCCGGACCGGGCGCCAAAGACTCTTCCCGAGTGCCACCGTGCTCGCCGGCAAGCGAGTCGCCACCCGAGGTTAATGTAGGCACGAATTCCGGGGGGCGAGCGGACAGGGAGTCTGCCCCAAGATTTCCCCCAACTGGCGAACGGCGCGCCGGCAATGCCCGCCTGGGCGGTCCAGGCCGGAACCGTGCGAACGGGCACGTATCGGGAACGCAGCGATAGCGCAACTAGCAGTGATCTTGCATCGTTGTGTCGCGGTTGATTCCCCTGCATCCGCCAGGTTTCGATATACAATACACCCGAAAGGGAGGTCTCAATGCCTGGTCACGAAAGGGTGCCTTTCCCTCGCCGCAGTTTTCTCAAGAGTGTCGCTACGGGCGCCGCCGCACTCGCCACTGGTTCTACGGCGACCAAGGCGCAGCAACCAATCGCCGATAATCCTCCCCGCCCGGCAACGCCTTTGATGACTAAGGAAGCCGAAAGCGCCATGCCCACGGACGTCCG
>JASIGB010000770.1:0-5136 GCA_030045355.1 Bryobacteraceae bacterium | reverse complement strand
CACCGCTGAAGGGCCGAGCATCGAAACGGATCTCGGCGGCATGGACATCGTGTTTCCTCTGGGCCCCGCGCTGGAACTCTCCTGGGCCGATTGCAGCCTGCAAGTGTCCTCGGATAAAACCCAGCTTTATCTCTGCACGCTGAAGCCCAGCTACGAATTTCAACCATAAAATCATCCGACATATCCGGATTTATGCGTGTTTATCTGCGGCTAATTTTGACCGCCGCCCTTCAGCCGGTCGTGCACGTGATCCTTGATCCAGTGCGCGTCCCACCACTCCACCGGGTTCACCTCGACGCCTTCCACTTGCATGGAATAGTGCAGATGATCGCCGCCCGCCAGACCGGTAGACCCGCTCTTGCCCATCTCCTGGCCGCGCTTTACCATGTCGCCTTCCTTCACCGCGATGGAGCTCAAATGGCCGTATATGGACTGCAAGCTGTAGCCGTGATCCACCACGATGCAATTGCCGTAAATGCCCAGCGGTGCCGCCCACACCACGCGCCCATCGTTCGACGCCAGCACCGGCGTGTGCGCCGTGACCGCCAGGTCGAATCCCAAATGCACCTGCTGATCCACCTTCTTGCCTTTGTAAATGTAACTGCGCACGTCGGCAAACTCGGATTCCACTTTGGAATTGGCCAACTGCAAAAAAGCATCCGTCCACAGGAAATGATCCGCGGTCTTGAATCGCAAATCGGCCAATGTCTTGTTATTTTCCCGTCGCATTTCGCCATTGATTTTTAAAAAGCGCGTCAGTAGATCGCCCTGCTCGTTCGGCTCGATCTGGTTCACCACCTTATTCAGAAAAGCATCGTCGATCGTCAGATCCCGCATGCGAAATTTTTTCGGAAAGATCTTGAACCAGAAGCGCGCTGTCGCCTCCGTTCCCGCGCCATTCCGCGCGAACACCACGGGCGCCGTATCGACGGGCATGTCCCACGGATACGCGAACAGCACCAGCCTTTGCGTAGAGCCCGCAATCGGAAAACTCCGGTAGATGTCCTTGCCCACCCGCACGCCCGCCTCATTCCACGCGCCCGATGGCGTGATCAGCACCATCTCCGACCCGCCCTGGTTGATGTAGTGCTGAAGCCCGTCGGCGGAAACCGCGGGTGGCTTCAGTTCCACGTTGACATCCGCGGAGATCTCATCGCGCGCGCCGCGGAAATCATTCGACTGCGCTTCCACCACCAGCCTCGCCGGCCCTTCTTTTAAATTCTTCGCTTCCTTGGGCCCTAGCACGAAGTGCACGTCCTGTTCGGGAACCTGCGCCAGCCAGAACTTCAGCCGGTCCGCCGTAGTTTTGCTGTCCATCAGCATGATCCTGGTGCCGTTCTGCTCGATGGCCGCGGTCAAGTCGCGCGTTCCGTGCGGATTCTCCACGTGAACGCCGATCCACGTGTTGACGCCCACATCCCGCGGCTGCGGCGCGAACGCGAGCTGCGTGTGCGAAGAAAGAAAATACAAGGTTGCAATCGGGGTCGCGATGAGCGCGACGAACATGATGATAGCGATGATTTTGCCCATTTCCTTTCGGATCATAGCGCTTTTGGAAAGCCTTTTGAACGTCAACAAGAAGCTCTCATTCGAGCTAACATTGAAGCGTGCGCTCCCGGCTGTTTCTGCTCCTGCTTTTGCCCGCACTGATGGGCGCGGGCGACCGCTGGATCGCCCTGCGCTCCGGCCCGTTTGAAGCCTACAGCAACGTGGGCGACAAACCCGCGCGCCAGAAGCTCATGTTCCTGGAGCAGTTCCGCGAAACGGTGCGCGTCATTACCGGCAAAGAGGAGATGCGCCTGGTTTGGCCCGTGCGCGTAGTGGTCACCAAGGACGCGCCGCCGGATGCCAAGCCCTTCGCGCTCGGCCGCGACGCGCGCATGATCTCGGCATCGGAAGCGGGCGAATTTTCGCGCGATAGCTTGAAAGAACTCGCGCGGATTCTGCTCCACGACAACACCAATCGCCTACCGCCGGACATCGAACAGGGCATCGAGGAGCTGGTCTCCACCTTGCAGGTGGATGGCGTTCACGTCACGCTCGGCGCGCCGGTTCCCGAGCCAGAGCGTTCGCTGGGTTGGGCGTTCATGCACCTGGTGACCGTTACTCCGGACTATCTCACCCGCACGCCCGTGCTGATCTCCAACCTCGAACATACCAGCGATTTCGACGCCGCCTGCCGCAACGCGTTCAACAAAAGCGCTGCACAAATGCAGGAGCAGGCCGCCCAATACCTGAAGGCCGGCAACTTCCCCACCACTTCGGTCTCCGCCCGCGCACTGAGCATGACGCGCGACTTCAAGCCAATTCTATTGGGCTCCGAAGACGCGCGCTTCGCCCTGGCCGATCTGCAGTTCGCCAGCGGCCACGAAGCTGAAGCCGCTACTGCGTACATGGAGCTGCATGGCGCGGCTGCATCCGAAGGCCTCGGACTCATCGCTTTCAAGGACCAGAAAGACGATCAGGCCCAAGCCGCTTTGAAGGACGCCGTCGAATCGGGCAGCAAGAACGCGCGTGCGTGGCTGGATCTCGGCTTCATCAAATCGGACGCCGACCTGCTCAAGAAAGCGAGCGACCTGAATCCGCGCTGGGGCGAGCCCTATTACCAGCTCGCCGACATCAATCCGGCCATCGACAAGCCGCAATTAGAGCAGCGCGCCGCGATGCTGAAGAAGGCCACCGAGCTCGATCCGCGCAACAGCGATTATTGGACTGCGCTCGCCAAAACCGACGAAGTCGCCAAGGATTTTACCGAAGCGCAAAAGGCCTGGTCTGGGGCCGAGCGCGCCGCCGCCAACGATCAGGAGCGCGCGAAAATCGCCAAAATTCGATTGGACGTGCAGGCCAAACGCTTCGATTATGAGGCCGCCGAGCGCAAGCGCATTCACGACGAGGAGCAGGCCGACATCGAGCGCGTGAAAGCTCAAAGCGAAGCCGAAATCCACGCCGCCGAAGCCGCGGCGCGCAAAAAAATGAATCCCAACGGCGAAGCGATTCCCAAGCCGCAAGGCTGGTATGAGGCCAGCAACACCGGAGGCGCCACGGTCCAAGGCACGTTCCAGCGCCTGGATTGCCTGAGCAGCGCGCAGGCGCGCCTGGTAATCCAAGTTGCCGATGCAAAAACCGTTCAGTTGTTGGTGGCGGATCCTTCCCAGATCGATCTGGGCGGGCGCAACGAAACCTTGAGCTGCGGAGCGCAGAAAAATCCGCGCCAGGTTCTGGTGCGCTACAACCCCAAGCCGGACTCGAAGCTCCATACCGCGGGCGAAGTCACCACCATCGAATTCCATTAGTCCATTCGAAAAGTGAAAACCGCGCTGAAGCGCATCCTCTTTCGTTTGCTCGGCAAGGACCCGGAAGCGATCGTCGTCACCTTCGCCTCGGGCGACTCCGCGCTTGCCGGCCAGATGTTTGCCGAAATCCAGGGCCTGGTTCCCGATCGTAAGCACATTCTAGTTGCACCGGCGGAATTCTCCGGCCAATCCACGTTCGCCATCTATCGGGAGCTTCACCGCCGATTCCGCGCCTACCGCATCGGCCAGGCACCGGTCCTATTCGACCACGACCCGCGATATAGCTCGCTCCGCCGCGCCGCGCTTCTCTATGCGCCCACAAAAATCCTGGCTTACAACGCGCGCCTGGAGCGTCATCAACTCAGCCTCCACGCGCCGATTGCGTCAATTTTATTTCTGCGTGGCGTGCCGCTCGACCGCATTTTTCTTCGTCCGAAATGGCTGTTTCCTTGGAAGAAAGATCGCTCGGTGTATCCCACCAAGATCGAGGAATTCGAAGGCCGGCCCCTTTCGCCTCGCCGCCGCCGCATCGCCATTCTCAGCCCTTACTTCCCCTTCCCGCTCGCGCATGGCGGCGCGGTTCGCATCTTTAATCTGCTGCGCGAAATGTCGGCCGAGTTCGACATCTTCTTCTTCTCGTTTCGCAGCGCCGAAACCACCGCCGATTTGCAGCCCGTCCTGGATCTCTGCGCGCGCGTGATCCTCGCCTCGAAGCCGCGTTACCGCGAACCGCGCTGGTCTACGCTCGCGCCTCCCGAAGTTCACGAATTCCAGTCGCCCGCGATGTACAGCGCTCTCGCCCGCATCCGCGCCGAACACCAGATCGAAGCGTTGCAAGTGGAATACACGATGCTGGCGCCCTACCGCGGCGACGTTCTCGTGGAGCACGACGTGACCTTTGCGCTATACCGCCAAATCCGCGACCGCGCTCCAACGGTCACCGCGCGCTGGGATCACTGGCGCTGGCGGCGCTTCGAACGCAAATGGATCGCCCGCTATCGCAAAGTCGTGGTCATGTCGGAACAGGACCGCGAGTTGCTCGATCGGCCCAACATCGCCGTCGTCCCCAACGGAGTCGATCTCGCGCGCTTCACTCCCGAGATCGAGCGGCCCGGCGAGCGCCTGCTCTTCATCGGCTCCTTCCGCCACTTCCCCAACATCGTCGCCTACCGCTTTTTTGTCGAACAGGTGTGGCCGATCCTGCGCAAACATTCTTCGCAGATCACGTTTACCGCCGTCGCCGGCCCCGATCCCCTGCTCTATTGGCGCGAGCACACCGGCCTCCAATCCATCCCGCACGACGACCGCGTCCGCCTGCTCGAATTCGTCTCCGATGTCCGCCCGCTCTACATCGAGGCCAACCTCGCCATCGTCCCCACGCTGGTGTCGGCCGGTACCAATCTCAAAGTTCTCGAAGCCATGGCCATGGACCGCGCCGTCGTCTCCACGCCTTCCGGGTGCGCGGGCCTGGGCCTCGAACATGGAGTTAACGTCTGGATCGCCGAGTCGCCCGAGGATTTCGCCCGCGCCATCCAAACCCTCCTTGCAGATTCCACCTTGCGCCGCTCGATCGCCGAAGCCGGGCGCCTCCACGTCGAGCGCCATTACGACTGGCAAAAGATCGGCGCGCGCCAGCGGGCGCTCCTGCGCGAACTCATGCCGCCGCGCGTGCACATGCGCCCCGCCGAGCCACGCGATCTGCCGGAAATCACCGCTATCCAGCGCACCGCTCCCGAATCCTCCCAATGGGAGGCGCCCGATTACCTGGCCTTCGATTGCCGCGTCGCCTGTCTCAATGGCGCGGCGCCAAACGCCCGCGTGGCCGGATTCTTGGTTTCCCGCC
>JASIGB010000008.1:0-4430 GCA_030045355.1 Bryobacteraceae bacterium | reverse complement strand
AATAACCCCGCACCAGCTAAGCTAAGTAAGAGATTTCTCATCATGACATCCTCCGCCAGTATGACTACTAGGCTCGAAGGATGTTTTCGCTCGCTGACAGTTAGCGAACTGTGAGTGAATATTACTGTTAGAGCCTAGCCGCGCTCGATGCGCATTCCGTAGAAGGTTCGATAAGCGAATAACAGCGCGATCACGAGGAAAATCGCTGCCAGCACGTCGGTGAATCCGGAGCTCTGGCTCCGCGTAAGCGAAACCGCCAACTCCACGGCCAGCAGGCCGAACAGCGTCGTGAACTTGATGATCGGGTTTAACGCCACCGAAGAGGTGTCCTTGAACGGATCGCCAACCGTATCGCCCACCACCGTCGCCGCATGCAAGTCGGTGCCCTTTTGTTTCAGCTCCGTCTCAACGATCTTCTTGGCGTTGTCCCAGGCGCCGCCCGCGTTCGCCATGAAAATGGCCTGATACAGCCCAAACAGCGCGATCGAAATCAGGTAGCCAATGAAGAAATAAGGCTCGACGAAGGCAAAGGCCAGCGTGGCGAAGAAAACGGTAAGGAAGATATTCCACATTCCCTTTTGTGCGTACTTGGTGCAGATCTCCACCACCTTCTTGCTGTCCGTCACCGACGCCTTGGTCACGCCTTCCAGTTTGATGTTGGCCTTGATAAATTCCACCGCGCGATAGGCGCCCGTGCTGACGGCTTGCATGGATGCGCCGGTGAACCAGTAAATGATCGCGCCGCCGGTGATCAATCCCAGCAGGAACGGCGCATGCAAAATGGACAGGTTTGCGAGCAGCGTGGGCTCCAACTTGTTGGTGAGCGCCACGATGATCGAAAAGATCATGGTGGTCGCGCCCACCACGGCGGTGCCGATCAGCACCGGCTTCGCGGTGGCTTTAAACGTGTTGCCTGCGCCGTCGTTCTCTTCCAGGTTCTCTTTGCCCTTTTCAAAATCCGGTTTGAATCCGAAATCTTTCTGGATCTCGGCACCGATGTTCGGAATGGTCTCGATGGTCGACAGCTCGAACACCGATTGCGCATTGTCGGTCACCGGTCCGTAAGAATCCACCGCGATCGTCACCGGCCCCATGCCGAGGAATCCAAAGGCGACCAAACCGAACGCGAATACCGCCGGGGCCACCATTAGCGCTCCAAAACCGAAACCGCTGGTCCACGCGCCAATCGCCATCAGGGTCAGCATCGCCAAGCCCAGCCATAAGGCGCTGAAGTTGCCCGCCACTAAGCCCGAAAGAATATTCAGCGACGCTCCGCCTTCTTCCGAAGACGTCACCACCTCGCGCACGTGCCGCGAGTTCATGGATGTAAATACCTTCACCAGTTCGGGAATGATGGCGCCTGCCAGCGTGCCGCACGTGATCACCGACGATAGCTTCCACCATAGCGTCGTGTCGCCGCCCAGGTCGGGAATCACCAGGCTCGATACCAGGTACGTCAAGGCGATCGAAATGACCGACGTCAGCCATACCAGCGACGTCAGCGGCGCTTCGAAATCCATCTTGGCGACGTTTCCGTAGCGCGCCTTGGCGATCGCGTTGTTGATGAAGTACGACACGGCCGAGGAGATGATCATCACCACGCGCATGACGAAGATCCACACCAGCAGTTGCACTTGCACCAGCGGACTGTTCACCGCGAGCAGGATAAACGTGATCAGGGCCACGCCGGTCACGCCATAGGTTTCGAACCCGTCCGCGCTCGGGCCCACCGAATCGCCCGCGTTGTCGCCGGTACAATCGGCGATGACGCCCGGATTGCGTGCGTCGTCTTCCTTGATCTTGAAAACGATCTTCATCAGGTCCGCGCCGATGTCGGCGATCTTCGTGAAGATGCCGCCCGCCACGCGCAAGGCCGCCGCACCCAGCGATTCGCCGATCGCGAACCCGATGAAGCACGGCCCGGCATAGTCGCCCGGAATAAACAGCAAAATGATGAGCATCATCACCAACTCGATGCTGATCAGCATCATGCCGATGCTCATCCCCGCCTTCAGAGGAATGGAGTTACAGGGAAACGCCTTGCCGGTGAGGCTCGCGAAGGCGGTGCGCGAGTTGGCGAACGTGTTGACGCGGATGCCGAACCAAGCCACGCCGTAGCTGCCCGCGATCCCGATCAGGCTGAAGAGCAGGATAATCGGAAGCGTCACGCCCACCGATTTACCAGGTACCGGCGCCAGCCATCCGAAATAGGCGCTGATAATCACCGCAATGAAGAGCCATAGCAGCACGAGGAACTTGCCTTGGGTGAACAGGTACGTTTTGCAAGTTTCGTAAATGAGCTCGGAGATTTCGAGCATCGATTTGTGCACCGGCAGTTTCCGCAGTTGCGTGTAAATCGTCAGGCCGAACAACAGCCCAAGCCCGCACACCAGCAATCCCCACATCAGCAGCGTGCGGCCGTTGGTTCCCAGGAACGTGGCTTGCGCCAGATCGGGCAATACCAGGTTTGCCTCGCCCCCCGCTTCCGCCGGTTGCGCGAACGCCGGAGCCGGTAAGCTCATCAAAAACAGGGCCGCTAACACAAGCGGCAGGATCAACGTGGCGCACCGACGAGCAGGCGCGCTGAGTTTCAGCATTCGATCAATTCCTCCACGAATCTTCGGAAGCCTCCCGGGAAGGGAGACGGGCAGACGGGTATTACGAATCGTTAAATACCTTCGATCACCATACCGCATTGAAAGCATTGGCGCAACCGCGCTGGGTCCTCTTACAACGTCGGGAAACGGCGGGTGGACGCGGCTCCCGTGCCTTAGATGACCTCCAGAATCAAACATTTCAGGTACAGCGTTTCGGGCACAGTGAGGAGTACCGGATGATCCTGAGCCTGCATCCGGCGCTCCAGCACTCGCAGCTTCTTTCCTGCGTCGAGCGACGCCTGCGCCACAATTTCGAGCAGCGCCGCCTCACTCAAATGGTGCGAGCAGGAGCACGTCACCAGGACGCCCCCCGCATCCAGTAGTTGCAACGCGCGCCGATTAATCTCGCTGTATCCTCTTGTCGCCGCTTCCAGGCTTTGCCGCGACTTGGCGAAAGCGGGCGGGTCCAGAACCACAAGGTCGAACCGTTTCCTGGCTGAAGCATGCGCGCCTAGGACCTCGAACACATCCGCTTCCCGAAAATTGATGTTGGCGATCGCATTGGCTTGAGCGTTCATCCTCGCGACGCGCAGGGCCGCTTCCGCACTGTCCACCGCTTCCACACTTTCCGAGCGCGCGGCCAAATGCAGAGCGAATCCCCCGGTGGAGGCGAAGCAATCGAGCGCCCGGCCGTGTGCGTAACGGGCTGCAGCCAGGTAGTTCTCGCGCTGATCGAGGAAAATGCCGGTCTTCTGGCCGCGCAGTAGATCAGCATGAAGGGTCAAGCCGTTCATTTTCAGACAGATCGTGTCGGGAATTGCGCCCGCCAGGACGCCGGTTTGAAGCGGCAGCGCTTCGCGCTTGCGAACCGCGACATCGTTGCGCTCAGCGATTCCGCGCGGCGCAAAAAGCTCCTGGATGACGCTCACGATGTCACCCTTGGCGCGATCCATCGCCTGATCCAGGGTTTGCAGAGTGAAATATTCGCCGTAGCGGTCGATCACCAGCCCCGGCAATTGATCCGCTTCGCCGTGCACCAGCCGGTAAGCCTCCGAATCGGCCACCACGCGTTTCCGATGCGCTTCGGCGGCGGCGATACGTCGCAGGTAAAATGCCCGGTCAATGGTTTCCACGCGCTCCGAGAGCAGCCGCAGTGCGATTTGCGAGGATGCGCTATAGTGCGCGGTACCTAGCGCCGTGCCCTTCGGCCCAAGGACGGTAACCGTGTCGCCCGCTTGTGCCTCGCCGCGGTCCAGGACGTCGCTGGAGAAAATCCAGGGATGCCCCGAAGCGATGCGGTTGGCGGCTTTGCGGTTGACACGAACGCTATGCAAGCTTTCAGTCTAGTAGGAGCCGCGCGGGCCTACACGCCCCGGTCTTACGCGCGGCGCATGGCCTGCAATCGCGCGATGCGATCTTCAGTGGAGGGGTGCGTCGAGAACAGGCGCATCAGCGCCTGGCCGGAAAAGGGTTTAATGATGAACAGATGCGCGGTGGAGGGGTTGACGTCCTGCATCGGAATCCGCTTGGACCAGTTTTCGAGCTTGCCCAGGGCCGAGATCAGCTCGTCCGGATTGTGAGTCACGTGCGCGGAGGTCTCATCGGCGGCGTATTCGCGCGTGCGCGAAATCGCCATCTGGATCAGCAAAGCGGCAATGGGCGCGAGAATCAACATCGCCAGAGCTCCCCACGGACTCCCGCGATCTTCTTCGTCGCGGCTGCCGCCGAACCAAAACGCCATGCGCGCGAGAAACGTAATGGCCATCCCAATCGTCGCCGCGATCGAACTGGTGAGGATATCGCGGTTCTTCACGTGGCCTAGCTCGTGCGCCA
>JASIGB010000769.1:0-2564 GCA_030045355.1 Bryobacteraceae bacterium | reverse complement strand
CAAAAGGGAATTCGTGCGCACCGTGCAACTCCTCGAGCCTGCCTTTGGCGCGATCAATCTGGAAGACATCGCACAGCCCCGCTGCTTCCGCGTGCTGGAGGAGCTGCGCAAAACGATGGCGATTCCCGTCTGGCACGATGACCAACAAGGATCGGCGACGGCACTGCTGGCTGGGCTGATCGGCGCCTTAAAGGTCGTCGGAAAGCAAATTGGCTCCATCCGCATTGCCATGATCGGAATGGGCGCCGCCAATGTCGCATCTTACCGGTTGCTGAAGGCTTACGGCGTCGATCCGGCGCAGATCGTAGCTTGTGACAGCCAGGGGCTGCTTCACAGAGACCGCCACGACATCGAAGATAGGCAGACGGACTTTGTCGACAAGTGGGCGGTGTGCAGGGAAAGCAACCCGGATCGAGTGACGGGCGGAATCGGGCAAGCGCTCCGAGGGGCCGACGTGGCCGTCGCTTTCGCTCGTTCCGACCCGAAATTGATCGACCCGGCATGGATCCGAGCCATGGCGAAGAATGCGATCGTGTTCACCTGTGCAAACCCAGAGCCCGAAATCTGGCCGTGTGATGCGAAGGCGGCTGGCGCTCGGATCGTTGCGACGGGACGCAGCGATTTCCCGAATCAGCTGAACAACTCGCTGGTTTTCCCTGGGATCTTCCGGGGAACGCTGGATGCGCGAGCAGTGACAATCAGCGACGACATGGCCATGGCTGCCGCGGTCGAACTGGCTCAGTGTGCCGAGGAACGTGGCCTGAGTGAGGATTCAATCCTGCCCAGCATGGCCGATTGGCAAGTGGTTCCACGCGTCGCCGCAGCGACAGCGATCAGGGCGCAAGAGCTCGGATTGGCAAGATTCACACGCACGCGCGAGGAGTACATCGAGAGCGCGACGCAGCGCATCATGGACTCGCGGCGCATGTTGCGGGTGCTGATGCGCGAGGGTGTGATCGCCGAGATACGTGTCTAATTTTTGTATGCGGCCGGAGAGACAGTCTCGCGTACGAGACAGGAAGGATCGAACGCTCGGATACTTGCCGGTTCCCGCCGGTCCCGGCAGGAGGAGATTGAACCCCTGCCTAGAGATGCCCACTCCGAATTGGATGGCTTCGGGCGCACGATCCTGCCCAACGAACTGGGTAAGGTCCTCCAACGGCGGTGGTGTTGAATTTGAATTGCGCAGGATCACTGGAATAGAGCCCGCGGCTCCAAGCATTTCGTCTCGGCAGTCAACATGGGCGACTATTGCCTGATCTCTCCTTCGGGCGCCTCCGCTAGTGAGATCAGCTTAGCAAGTTAACCACCGCCGTCCACGCACGTGGGCGGCAAGTGAAACACTTCGCGCCTAGCAGGCGTGTCCCTGTGATGTGGTCCGCTAGATGCTCTATGTTTTCTGAAATTCCTTCCAAGGGGAGGTAAGCACATATGCGCAACTTACATCTGTTAGCGCTAGGCCTCTCATTGAGCGGTCTGCTCCTGCCGGCTCGAGTAGACACGCCATCGACCCCGGTGCCGGTTCAGATGATTGTGACCGTCGAGGCGCGCCACGGCAAGCAGGTCCCTGTGCTGAAGCAAGGAGATGTCATGGTATTCGAGAAGAAGGAGCGCCTTCAAGTCAGTAATCTGGACCAGCGCGCGCTCGAGTTCTTCATTCTGATCGATGATGCTTCCGGAATGACTCTGGGATTACAGTTGAACGACCTGCGCCAGTTCATTGAGACGCAGCCCGCCACAACAGCAATTGGGATAGGCTACATGCGGAATGCCACGGTCGAAGTTGTGCAAAACCCAACTACCGACCATCCTAAGGCAGCCAAAGCTCTGCGATTGCCCCTTGGGTATCCCGGCGTGATGCCCAGTCCCTTCCTCTCGCTCAGCGATCTGATCAAACGATGGCCAGCTAGCTCAGCGCGCCATGAAGTCGTTCTTGTGACCAGCGGCATCGATCCGCTCGGCGGAGGAATAACAGACCCCTATTTGGATGCAGCGATTGAACATGCCCAGCGAGCAGGAGTCATTGTCTACGCAATCTACACGCCAACAGCCGGTCATGGTGGTCACAGTTATTGGCTGATGAACTGGGGCCAGAATCACCTGGCGCAAATCGCGGAGGAAACCGGCGGCGAGTCATATATGCTTGGGTTTGGCCCGCTGGTTTCTTTCGCGCCTTATCTTTCGGAATTGGCCGAACACCTTTCTCATCAATATGTAGCGACGTTCTTGGTCAAACCAGGCACCAAGGCCGGCTTCCAATCCGTCCGGTTCGCTACTGAGGTGCCGAATGCGGAGATAGTGGCCGCCGGCAGGGTTTATGTTCCGGCTGGCCACTAAGGGACCTGAGGTTCGACTTTTTCAATCATTGGGTGGTGAGCTGGAAGAACATCGGCCAAATCTGAATCACTTACTTGCCGACGGCCCTGATCGGCTGGGAGCGTGAACAAGAAGCGCACACGGTGGGCCTCCACACTGTTCCGCTTCTAAGCATCGCAAGTTGCGTTACTTACTGATTCTTGGCGTGCAGCCTAATCGCGCCGATCAATCGCGTGTGCTTCAGGGAC
>JASIGB010000768.1:0-5514 GCA_030045355.1 Bryobacteraceae bacterium | reverse complement strand
CGGAAGAATTACGTCATCCTGAATCTGTATCCCTACAGCACAGGCCACCTCATGGTGGTTCCTTATGAACACGTGGACTCGTTGCAGGAAGCCTCGCGCGAGACGCTCCAGGAAATGATGCTGCTGGTGCAGGAAGCGCAGCGCCATTTGCAGGAAATCTACCGGCCGCCGGGATTCAATTTAGGAATGAACCTAGGGGAAAGCGCGGGCGCCGGAATCGCCGAGCACATTCACATGCACGTGCTGCCGCGCTGGCCGGGCGACACCAACTTCATGACCACCGTCGCCGAGACGCGCGTGCTGCCAGAAGATCTAAAGGTCACCTGGCGCAAACTCCGGGATGCCTTTGCCGGGGCCCGTAATATCGCAACCGAGGGAAGCAGTTCCCGACTCCCTTAAGCCCCATGGACGCAGCGGTGCGTCTTGTGACTCAACTGCCCCTAGAGCAGATCTGGCGAGAAGGCTCCATCACTGGACCGCGCTTGCGTACACTTGACGCGGAAGAAATCGTCCAGTTGCTTCGAGCGGGCATAGTTGAATTCGTCGTCGCCGGTGTGGGTCGTATGCTGAGGTGGGTCTCCGCGACCGACGCCTACAGCTTCTGGAAAACCGAGATCAAGCCGCAGTTAGCTACGAACGACCTTGGCATACAGCCCGATCAGTTTCCGGATGAGTACTGCTATTTGGCTTCCGAGTGGCCGTCAGCCAATCCAGGCGCCCACCTAGTTCTCCTGGAGCGATATCACTAAACCGAATGCGCGAAGGGACGAAGCGGATGGGCCGATCTACATCGACTAAAATAGAATTCAGACGATGGCTCTCAATACGCTCCGGGAAATCGAACGCGCAATAACCGCTCTCACGCCGGAAGAAGTGGAAGAGCTCTACCTCTGGATGGATAACCACTACCCACAGCCCATCGATGCACGCATCGAGTCCGATCTCGCGGCAGGGCGTTTAGACAACGCCATCCAACGCGCCTTCGACGACGAAAAGAATGGCCGCACAAAGCCCCTTTAAACGCTCATGCAGCATCGCGCTGCCACCCAATTCTGGCGCGAGTACTTCGCCCTTCCAGAAGAGATCCGCCGCCGCGCTGACAAGCGGTACTTGCTCCTGAAGTCCAACCCGCAGCATCCCTCACTACAGTTCAAGAAGATCGGAGAACGTCACAGCCAGGAAATCTGGTCCGCGCGCGTGACGCTCAGTTATCGCGCATTGGCCATTAAGAGGGAAGGCGGCTATCTGTGGTTCTGGATCGGCGACCACAACACGTATAGCGGATTGCTTGGCTAAAGCGTTAGCACTGACGCCGCAAATGGAATCCAGTATACCTCGTCATAAGCGGAGGGGGCACATGAAGTTTGTAATCGCTTTTTCACTCGCGGTATTTCACTCGACATCCTAGCCACGGCGCAAACCGAAATCTGGCGGCATCATCTCTGGCGGCTCGGGTTCCGCCGGCGCGGTAGCATTTGCCGGCGGAGGCCTCCCGGGCGGCACGATCACCGGTGCGCCTTACTCCCCGATGAGTGACCGAACACGTTCAGACCTTCGCCGGCGGCACCCAAATCAACCAGTGGCCCAAAAAGCAATTTTCTACCGCGATTCGCAGGGACGCACCCGCATCGAGCGCACCTTCTGTTCACCGGAAGCTTCATCGGCGCCATCTGGCACTTCCTGATCGGCATGTTCGTGCGCAATGCGTCGCAGATGTCCTACCAGCAGTAGTTGATTGGCACGGCGCTCCAAGGCGAAACCATCCACCGCCTCATGACCACCACGCTGGTAACGGTGACGCCGGGAGGGTCCGCACTTAGCGGCTGCGTCAATACGAAGGATCTCGGAACCATCCCGCGCCCGGAATGGCCTAAATATACCGTGGAAGAGGTGTTGAAACCTTGTTCGATCGAGAATACGGTCCCGCCGGACGCCGACGCGCTAACGGTGCTTTCGAAAAATGAGCTTAGGTTTTCTCAAAGACACGACGGCCGAAAACACAAAGGCCCGGGTCTTCCACGATCCGGGCCGCTTTTACTCATGTTGGCGGTCAGCTAGGCTGCCGCTTTGGCTTTGGGTCCCTCTTGCACGGGGATCTCTTGCCGTTTGACTTTCGCCTCGGGGATCGGAACGGTCACTTCGAGCACGCCGTTATTGAACTGCGCGGCCGTCAGCTCGGGCTTCGCCCCCTCGGGCAGCAGGATCGAACGATAGAACGTGCCATAGCTGCGCTCGGTGTGATAGTAGCCCTCACGCTTCTCTTCCTTCTCTTGCTTGCGCTCTCCTTCCACAACGAGCGTATCCCCGTCGATGTGAACCTTCACGTCTTCTTTCTTGACGCCGGGGAGCTCGGCGGTCACGAAGAGTTTACCCTCCTTCTCCTTCACTTCGATCGCGGGAACCCACGCAGCGCCATTTCCGGCGATTCGCGGAGCCGCGCCAAAGATCCGGTCCATCTCCTCGGTGAATTCTCGCATGAGCGCGAACGGATTCACAGCGAAAAGGTTGCCTCGGAACAGCGACGGCAGCTCAAAAGCCGGGCACCGCGCCACTTCCGCGCCCTCCCTTTTCGGATTTTTTACTACAGCGACTTCTGCCATAGTTTTCCTCCTTTCCTCTTAAGAGGGTGCATTTTGCTAACCAGGCCAATCCAATACACCTGCGGAACTACGCGAATTCCGCTGGGGGACATCGCGCAGTTCTTGCGCGTAGCCGCGCAGTCCAGTTGCCGGGCCGTTCGAAACCTTACAGAGACTAGGTAGTTAACATGCACACTCCGCGAAGCAGGAGGTAGGTCTTATGAGAGTTTTGGGCTTCATAGCGGCGGGGTTGCTGTGCTTGGGCGCCAATCAGCTTCTTGGGCAGGAGGAGGAGGAATTCCGTTACGAGTTCACGGTATCCGGGATCGGCGTCTTCAGCAACGGCGTCACCGGACAAGGAGTCCATCAGACTGCGTCCGACACTGGAGGCGTGCTGGGGACATACCGTTTTCTATTCAACCAATTTAACGGAGTCGAAGTGGACTACGGGCACGCGCAGTTCACCCAGCAGTACGATCTTCTGAAAAACGCGACCGGAATCCATTCAGATCTCAATGAATTCACCGCGTCCTACGTGGTTCGTTATCCCTACAAGAGAATCGCACCGTATGTGACTGCCGGAACGGGAGCCCTCCTGTTTAGCCCGTCGCAGTTTTCGCTGGCCGCTCGACAAGCGGATGCGACGTTCGCGTGGGGCCTTGGCGTGGATGTGAGAATCGCCAAACGTGTCGCGTTCCGCGTGGGCTATCGCGGCCTGCTCTACAACGCGCCCGACTTCGGCATCCCTACTTTCAATACGAAATCGCTCACCACTATAGCGGAGCCGATGGGGGGATTCTCCATTCGCCTCTAGCAATAAAATCCGGCAACGCGTTCAAGCGTTGCCGGGCCAGTCCTTCCCCGTTCTCAGAGCCGCAGCAGGCGTTCGGCGTTGGAATGCGCGATGCGCTCGCGGTCGGCCGTGCTGACCGGCAACTGGTCCAGGAACGCGCGCGCCTTGGCCATCGAGCCGTAGGGATAATCGGCGGAGAACATGATGCGGTCGATGCCCACCTGGAGCAGCAACTCCAGAAAATTCGGAAGGAAATTGAAACCGCTGAAGGTGTAATGGACGTTCTCGCGCAGATATGCGTTCACCGGCCGCTGGAGCCCCGTCGTGGCCGTCGTCATGATGGCGTCCGCGCGCGACTGCATGAACGGAAGCCCTTCGCCCATGTGCCCGACGATGACCTGCAATTTCGGAAATTGATCGAACACGCCGCCCAGAATCATGCGCAGCACGTGGACGGCGGTTTCGATGTGCCAGCCCCATCCGGCATTAGCGAACATGAAGGAAACTTCCGGCGAAAATCCCGAGTACAAAGCGTCCACCACCGGCTGCGGCGGCTGCGTGGGATGGATGTAGATGGGGACGCCGAGCGCGTCGGCGCTCGCGAGAATGGGTGAGAAAAACGGATCGTCCAGATAGCGCCCGCGATGATGCCCGTTGATGAGCGCGCCCTTGAAGCCATAGTCGCCGACGGTGCGATCCAGTTCCGCCGCGGCTTGGTCCGGCGCCGCGATCGGCAGAGCAGCGAACGCGGAGAATCGAGTGGGATGGCGCCTGGCGGCATCGGCAGCGAAATCGTTCGCCTCGCGCGCCATGGCGATCGCATCGGCGGCGTCCAATTGTTCCACGCCCGGAGAATTGAGTGACAGCACCTGCAGGTCGATTCCGGCGGCATCCATTTCCGCGATGCGTCCGGCACGCACTTCGCGTACCCGCTCCAGGATCTGGCTCATCGGGCCGCCGGCTCGCGCGGCGCGTTCCCAAAAGCCTCGGCCGGGCCCATTGAGGAATCCAGGCGTCGCAAAGTGCTCTTCGAGCGTGATAGTCCGCATAGCCTTAGGATCGCGCCCTTTTTGATATACTGCTGGCGGTCGGTTTTCCTCTGGAAAGGAGTCCCGAACGTTGCGACTCGGAATCTTCTCCCTCACCGCGATGGCCGGCGCGCTTTTGCTGGCCTTCCCGCTGCTCGCCCATCATTCTTTCACGGCCGAATTCGACGTCGAAAAGCCGGTGACCGTCACCGGCACCGTGACGGGCGTCGATTACGTCAATCCGCACGTGCAGATTTATCTCGATGTCATGGGCGATGACGGCAAAATCGTGAAATGGCATCTGGAGAGCGGACCGCCTAACCAATGGCATCGCGGTGGACTGCGCAAGACGATGCTGGCCAATAGAACCGTGGTCAAGTTCCGCGCCTATCGCGCCAAAGACGGCACGCAGAACTTCGCATTTTTGCGCGACCTCACGTTCTTGAGCGGTCCGGAGAACGGCCAGCATTTTGAACTTTGGATCGGTGGCCTGGACGAACAAGGCCGGCCGATTTATTCCGGGCGTCCCCATGAGTAGAACAGCAACGCTTTTGGCTTTTTGCCTCTTGCCCTGCGGGCTGGTTGCGCAACAGGAACAGTCGCAAGCCAGTGATCCGGCTGCGAAACCGACATCGCGCACCGACGACGGCCATCCGGATCTATCCGGGCGCTGGGGCGGCACGGGCGGGTTCTTCGCGTTCAAGGATGCGGAAGGAACGCACATTTACTTGCCCGCGCGCGAAGCGCCCAAGAGCGAAGATCCCGACGGCAAACTGCGCCGCTATTATTTGCAAGTGGACGGCGACAAGCAGCGCGCCGAGAATCCCAACAAGCCGCCGTACAAACCCGACCTGATGGCGAAGGTCCATCAACTGGATCGCGACGAGAACAAGCTGGACCCGGTGGTGAAGTGCCATCCTCCCGGGGTGCCGCGCATGGGTCCTCCAGCGCGCATCGTGCAGAGCAAGGGCTGGATTGTATTTCTGTACGTCACCGAGCCGGGAAACTTCGAACGGCTCATTCCCACCGATGGCCGCGCGCATCGGACAGATCTGGACCCGTCGTATAACGGCGATTCAGTCGCGCATTGGGAAGACGACACGCTGGTGGTGGA
>JASIGB010000767.1:0-5105 GCA_030045355.1 Bryobacteraceae bacterium | reverse complement strand
GGAGTCCCTTTCAAGCAAGGAACGTCGTTGGTGCCGACGGTTACGTCGTGGAAGACGGACGCATATTGCGTCGAGGCAAGCTTGTAAAGGGCGGGATTTGCCAGCCCCTGCCGGGAGCCGCTCTTCTGATCGACCAGCGCCATAACACCGGCGAACGCGGCCGTACTAAGAGAAGTGCCGCCCATCAGACCCACCGTATTTCCGCTCGAGCCCGATGAAATGCATGGCGTTCCGTAGTCGGCCTGGCAAAATATATAGGCATGCTCCCAAGTTTCATCCCCGGCAAACAGCGACAGGTCGGGTAAATCGCGCCAGCCATCCACCGGAATTCCAGGTACACCGCTTTGCCAGGAAGGTTTCGAATACAGGCTGCTCGGGCCGCCGGCGCCGGCCGTCACGGTGAGCACCTGCATCTGCTTTTGAGGATTATTGCATAGGGCCTCCGGGCTCGAAGAACCCAATTTGGGCCCGAAGAACGAAACAATTTGGGGGCTGGCGCAACTGTCGTTCCAGGTCATCTCTGGAATGTACGATTCGGCTGAGGCCAGCGTGGTGGAGTTGTTGGAGGAGCTCCAATACTGGCTGGTGGTCTGGTTCAAGACATCGCTGAAATCGGTACCCCCGACAGCGATGTCATAAGGAGTAGAAGCGATGCCATTCACCTGCAAACCACTTTGAACGTCGGTGTCGGACTCTTCGCACATTCCTGAACCGCCATCGCCGGCTGCCACCACCACGGTGATGCCTTCCGCCGCCGCCTGCTGCCATAGGCTGTTGTAGAACTGGTTCTCGCTCGCCAGGGAGAGCTCACATAGGCCGTAGCTGGAACTCAGTATGCCACCTACATTGTTGTCGACGATGTATTGCGAAGAGAGAACGGAGCCATCAGTCGTTGTGGTGGATTCAGAAACAACCAGGTTGATGGTCGCTCCTTTGGCGACCGCGCCTGTCCATTCGGTGTCGGAAACGGCCTCACCCTCCAAGTCAATATCGCTGGTGCCGGGATCGGGTCCGTTCACGGTGACGATAGGATTGCGGGCCGGAAGTCCGAATAGCGAGCGAAAGTTACGCACGTCCTGAAGGTTGATATTGCTCGTTGCGACGATGGCAATTGTCTGCCCGGTACCGTCGATCGCGGTGTTCCAGAGCGGCAGGACGTTGTAGATGATGGCA
Organism: Bryobacteraceae bacterium; assembly: GCA_030045355.1. Taxonomy (GTDB): domain Bacteria; phylum Acidobacteriota; class Terriglobia; order Bryobacterales; family Bryobacteraceae; genus Palsa-89. The sequence goes on along the minus strand of JASIGB010000767.1, from coordinate 3,932 downwards.
AAATCGTATGGCCCAACTTGGTGATACGTCGTGCCGTTCGATGAGGTATTCACCTCCGGCGTGGCCGGTATCCACGCACCGTCGGGGTCTTCGCGGAACACGCTCCCCGCGGAATGCATCTTCTTTTCCGGGAAATTGTTGAGCGAGACGATTCCAGCCACAACCGGGGCGAGCGCGGCTGGGATCTGGGGATCGCGCGCGTTTGCCCAATATTGTTTACCGTTCCACAGATACCTGTGGATTGGGGTGTGGAACGCACGCTCTACTTGCGCGGCGCTGCCGGAGAACTCCACCACGCCACGGCCGTTCGCGATCCGGTCTACTACAAACCCTTGGAAGCCGAGCCAACTTGTGATCTTATCGATATCCTCCGGTGCCGGGCCGAACTGCTCGCCAAACTGTTCCGGCGTTAACCACTGATGGTAGTTAACCGAGCGCAAATCCTGCTGCTCTTCCAGTAATTGCTGCAGCTCGGATTCCTGCTCTGGGCCGCGGCGTAAGAGCAGGAGCACGCGTTCCATCGGAAGTTCCGCCGGGGCTGTTCCCTGGTCATATTGGGGCCGTGCCAGTGGGTGTCTGTTGCCTTTCAGCGTGACCAGTTGCGTTTCATCGATGGATTGTGTGATGCGCGGCGGAACCGCCTCCGATGGTTGAGCCAACAGCGGAATTATCGCCAGCGAAAGGAAAGTCGCGTATGATGACAGCGCGCCACATGACCGCATAGGCGCCTCCCGTTACGATCTATTTCTTCGAGATCAGCGTGTGCACGGAAAGCGCCAATCTCCTTGAGTCCTGAGTCGACTGCGCTATAGCGGCCGATTCGTCCGCATGCTTAGGGCAGGAATCGGAGAAATCGCTACTTATTTTGCGTGCTGAGCGAAAACACCCAAGGAATTAGGGTGAGGTAGACCAGGTTATTCGCGGGCCTTTCTAGCCCACCGCCCCCGCCCTTGCGCTGGAACTCGAAGCTCAGCCGACCTTGCGCCGCTCGAAATGGGCCAACGTCCGTTATCGACGCGTCGACCGTCAGCGCGCCGGTCTACCGCGGCCAGAATTTGACGCCGCCCCGCCTTTTGGCTGCGCTCGTGCAGTTATTGCTGCGACTGCCGAAGCACTCCAGGCACGGCAGGGTTGATCGGAGTTTGCATTTCGCGGCGGTAGCCGACTGCGTGTGCACACCGCTGCTCACGAATGCACGTGAATTTCTCGTCTCGCTGGAGACGATAGCCAGATTTCAGTCTGCAAACGCGCCTAGGAGGGATTCTATGCGCACGTCATTCTCCCGCTTACTGCTCACATCTTTATTCGCAATATCATCGCTGGTCATCTGCTGGGGTGCATCGGTCCCGCAGTCATTCGGGACGGAGAAGAGCGCCCCGGCTGTCCTCAAAAGCGCCTACGGCCACCCCCCGTTGGTCTTTGAGCCGAACACCGGGCAAACCGATCCCAGCGTGCGGTTCCTTGCACGCACGCGCGCCATGACCGTGTTCTTCACCGACACCGAGGCGGTCATGGTGCTCAGCCGGAGCGAACAGCCGCTTTACGATCCGCAACGCCGGCTCAAGGAGCCGCCGAAACTCACGCAGACCGTCGTGAGGATGAAGCTGGTCGGCGCGCAAAAGCTGAGTGAATGGACCGGCCTCGACAAACAGCCCGGGATCAGCAATTACTTCATTGGGAACGATCCTAAGCAATGGCGGACCAGCATACCCAACTACGGGCGCGCAGAAGCGCGCGGAGTTTACCCCGGCGTGGACCTCATCTGCTACGGCACACAGGGCCAGTTGGAGTACGACCTCGCCGTGGCGCCTGGAGCGGACCCAGCTCAGGTGCAGTTGGCCTGGGAAGGGACGGAGTCGCTGCGCTTGAACGCGAACGGCGATCTGGTGCTGGCCACGCAATTAGGCGACGTGGTGCAGAAGCGGCCGCGCGTGTATCAGGAAATTGGCGGAAAGCAGGTTGAGGTGGCGTCGAAATATGTGCTCGCTCGGGAGAACCGGGTACGTTTCGAGTTGGCGCGCTATGACCGCAGCCGCCGGCTATGGATCGACCCGGTGGTGCTGGCCTACTCCACTTACCTGGGAGGCAGCAGCAATAACTACCCTTCTGGCATCGCCGTGGATACGGCGGGCTCGGCCTACGTGGTGGGATATACACAATCGACCAACTTTCCCACCGACTCCGCCTACCAGAGCACATATCAGGGAGGGTGGGACGCGTTCGTGACCAAGCTGGCTGCAACCGGTAGCGCTCTGGTGTACTCCACTTATCTTGGCGGTAGTGGCTATGATCAAGCAAACGGCATCGCGGTGGATGCGACAGGTTCGGCCTATGTCGTGGGGGATACACAATCGGCCAACTTTCCGACCATGTCGCCGTTCCAGTCGACCCTCCAGGGCTCGGAAAATGCGTTCGTGACCAAGCTAGCACCTGCTGGCAATGCCCTGGTCTATTCGACCTATTTGGGAGGCAGCCGTGAGGATATTGGCCTCGGCATCGCGGTGGCCGCACCGGGTGCGGCTTATGTGACTGGGAATGCAACCTCCACCAACTTTCCCCTGCAGTCGCCCTTCCAGTCGACCTTCCAGGGAGACGGCGCCGCGTTCGTGACCAAACTTGCGCCGACCGGCAACGCTCTGGTCTACTCGACTTATTTGGGAGGCAGCGATAGTAACGGTGGTTCGGGCATTGCGGTGGATTCTACGGGCGCGGCCTATGTCACGGGATACACAGATTCCCCTGACTTCCCAACGCAGTCCGCCTACCAGGCCACCTATCAAGGAGGCATGGACGCGTTCGTGACCAAGCTGGCGCCAGCCGGCAATGCGCTCGTCTACTCCACCTATTTGGGAGGCAGTAGCCGTGACGTTGGTTCGGGCATCGCGGTGGATTCTACCGGCGCGGCCTATGTCGCTGGATACACCTATTCCGCCAATTTCCCAACGCAGTCCGCCTACCAGGCGACCTATCCAGGCGAAATCGACGCGTTCGTGACCAAGCTGGCGCCGGCCGGTAATGCGCTGGCCTACTCGACCTATTTGGGAGGCAGCAGCAATGACTCTGGCCAAGGCATTGCGGTGGATGCGTCAGGCTCGGCCTATGTCGTAGGGTACACACAGTCGACCAACTTTCCTACGCAGTCCGCGTACCAGGCCACGCTTCAGGGAGGAGGATTGGATGCATTCGTCACCAAGCTGGCACCGGCCGGTAATGCGCTGGCCTATTCCACCTACCTGGGAGGCAGCGGTCCTGACCAGGGGTTTGGCATCGCGGTGGATGCAACCGGCGCGGCGTATGTCACGGGATTTACAGGTTCGGTCGACTTTCCGACTGAGTCGGCCTACCAAAACACCAACTTGGCAGGCGCATCGGCTTACACCGGGTTCGTGACCAAGTTCGCGCCCTTCGGCTCTGCCCCTGCGACGCCGGCCATCACTACTTTATCCCCGAGCTCAGCGACGGCCGGGGGCGCGGCATTCAGTCTGGCGGTGAACGGGTCCGGTTTCGTGCAGCAATCGGTCGTGCAGTGGAATGGCTCGTCTCTGGCTACAACTTACGTCAGCAGTACACAGTTGACTGCCTCAGTGCCAGCCAATCTGATTGCGGCTGCTGGCGTGGCCAGCATTAGTGTTGTGAATGCAGGAAACTTGATTTCAAATATCGTGCTTTTCAGCATAAACACCGCCGCAAATACAGTCCCGAGTATTACTGGTCTCAGCCCCAGCTCAGTCGCGGCAGGCAGCCCGGCCTTTAGCCTCGTGGTCAACGGGACCAATTTTGCTTCGACAGCGGTGGTGCAGTGGAATGGCTCGTCTCTGAGCACGACCTTTGTCAGCGAAACGGAGTTGATCGCCTCGGTGCCCGCCAATCTCGTTGCCAGCCAGGGCAGCGCCAGCATCACTGTGCTAAGTCCCGGCGGCACAGTGTCCAAT
>JASIGB010000766.1:0-5021 GCA_030045355.1 Bryobacteraceae bacterium | reverse complement strand
ACTTTCCATACTACAGCCGGGACGCGCCCTTTTCAACGTCAAGGCCCCGGGTTTCCGCCAACAACGGTTGCTCGCCCACGATTGATGAACTGCACCCGGTTTCCTGAAATCCCGATTTATTCCGCTCACGGCTTGGGAGCTTCCCACGCGCTTCTGGTATATTAACCATTACCCATGTCCATTGATTTGGAACCTGCGAAACTCCTGAGCCTGCACAGCCTTACCAAGGACGTTTCACAGATTTGCCAGCGCCGCTTGAAGTCGGAAATCGATGCCATGGCTCCGCTGTTCCGCCCGCGCCGGCTGCTGGGCGATCATATCGATAGCACAAGCAAGGAAGCCGTCCCCGGCGCCGACCGCAACCTGGCGGAACTCCAGGAACTGTACGCGCGCGTGGCCGTCAAACCGTTCGATCTGCGGCCGGAGCTGCGCAGTCCCCTCGAATCCGTCAGCACTCAGTTTCAGCTCGATGAATGGGAATACACACACGCCACGCAAAGCGATCGGGGCTGGACTTCCATTCGTGTCACGACGCCGCTCACCTGGGTTATTTCTTACGGCACATCGTATTCGCTCGCGACGTTGCGCGGAGTTGTCTCCGGTGTCGGCCAGCGTGATCCGGAGGCGGTTCGTTCGTTTGTGCTACGTGCCTGCCTGATGTTCGAGTTGTTTGAAAAGATACCCGCGCTCAAGACCTTGCTGGAAGCTCTGCGCTACAAGACCGAAGTGCGCCGTTCGCCGCAGCTCGGGGAACTGCCGCTGGTCACCATTTCGGCGCCCTTCAAGACCTTTCGCCCAAACGACGAGCTGGTTGCCACCGCTGCCGGGCTGGCGGGCGGCGCTTCCTTTACGGAAGTATTGGACGTGGAGAGCGTTCGTCATCTGAGCGATCCCCTGCGAGAGGACGCCCTGGCGATCTTGAGCCGGCACCGGGTGGAGATCTAGCGCGCATGAAGCGCCAGCCACGCGTGGTTTGGACCAAGGGCATGTTCCTTGCCCCGCAGCATTTCCAGGCCCAGGACCGCTATTTCGAAGACCTGATCCATTCCCGCTTCAGCGCTTCCAACTTCGCCAATTACGGTGTGACGGCACTGGAGTTGGACGCCGACGCCGTATCGAATGGCGTCTTCACGGCCACTTCCATCCGCGGCTTCATGCCCGATGGCGAACCCTTCGACATGCCTAACTCGGATGAACTGCCCGCCAGCCGGCAGTTCGCGCCACACTGGCCTACGAGCGAGGAATTCCTAGACGTTTACCTGGCTCTTCCCGAGCGCCGCGCCAACGCCCGTAATGTGACGCTGCCGGGGCAGCGCGACGGCGCCAACACCCCGGACACGCGCTACCTGTCCGAGATTCGCTCCGTGCCGGACGACAACCAGGGCGGCGATGAAAAACCCGTCCAAACGGGGAAAAAATGTTTCCGGATTCTGTTCGGCACCGAGTTTCGCGACGGTCATTCGACGTTTCGGATCGCGCAGTTGCAACGCAGCGCCACCGGCGTTCCCGTGCTGCGGCAGGCGTTCGTGCCACCGTGCCTCGATCTCGCGTCCAGCGAATATCTGATGGGGCTGTTGCGGCGGCAGGTGGAGATTCTTCTGACCAAGAGCGCGGCCCTCTCCGGCCCGCGGCGCGAGCGCGGGAAAGCAGCCGCCGGATTCTCGGCCACCGAGACGGACAAGTTCTGGCTGCTGCACACAGTGAACAGCTATCTACCGGAGCTGCGCCACATTTTCATGACCCGCCACGGGCATCCCGAATCGGCCTACCTTGCCATGTTGCGGCTGGCAGGCGCGCTGTCCACGTTTTCGCTGGAAGGTGATCCGGGCACTTTGCCCGAATACGATCATGACAACCTGGGCGCCTGCTTCACGGCGCTCGACTTGCGCATTCGCGATCTGATGGAGATCGTGATTCCGTCCAAGTACCGGTCAATTCCCCTGATCGCGGCGGACCGGTTTATCTGGTCGGGAACCATCGACGACGATAACCTTTTCAAGAACACGCAATTTTACTTGGCCGTGAGCGCCAAGATGGGGGTGGGCGACATCATCCAGAAGGCGCCGCAGTTTTTGAAGATGGCCGCGCCGGACGATCTGGACCGCGTGATCCGCAACGCGCTGGCCGGCGTCGTGCTGCGGCACACGCAGGTTGTGCCGCAAGCAATTCCGATGAAACTCGATAATCAGTATTTCCAACTCAACCAGAGCGGCCCGCTCTGGGAACGGATCGTGCTCTCGCGCCGCATCGCCGTGTACGCGCCGGGGGAAATCGTGGAGCCGACGATGGAAGTGGTGGTGGTGTGGGAGTAGGCAGCTAGTTCGTCGACACTTGCTCCCAATGTTTGAAAGCGTAACTGAGCGCCTTTAACCACGTTGAATATTCGGGATCGCTGTCATCGAAGTTGCGAACCGCCAGGACGCCGATGGTAATGCGGTCCCGATCTTCAGAAGCCGGTGTCTTGCCTTGCTTCAAAAATTCCCCGATGAATTCAAGCTGCGGACGAATCATGGCAGGCACTTTGAATGACGGTCCCAACTTCGCCAGTTCTTCGGTGCGGGCCTCCGCCTTTTGAAGGATGGCCTTGAATTGCGAGCGGGTTGCGATCAATGGCATTTTCATGATATCTCGTCAATTCACGCTTAAGCCCGTCTGACTCCCTCGTGGCACGAAGATTTGAGTGCCGCCGCCACTAGTTTGCGTCGTCTGACCAGGAACCGACCAGGTGTCGGCCGCCGGGGCGGCGGTACTTTGCAGGCCGGTCATGGGCTGATTGGCGGTGAATGAATTCTGGACGCGAGGAACAATCTGTCCGTTGACCGCAACATTGGAATCTGTGCCTAACTGATCCGGCGTAACGGCTGGGTCGGTCGTGAAGTACTGGCCCGTCTTTCCCGGTGTGCTCCACTGATAGAGTTGGTCGCCGTTGGGACCGGCGCCATCCGGGGGAACGGAGACCACCTTCACCGGTTGATTCGTGTCGATGCATTCCACGTGGCTGTCGATATCTTCAGGGCCCATCCCAGCGTTTTCGTAGAATGAGCGTGCGACCTGCTGCCGCGCGGCGATTTGGGCGGGTGAATTGCCGGGGCTCGCCGCTAGCTCCTCCTGTGATGGAGCCGGATGCTCGGACTCGTCTTCAACCGAGTCCTCGACTGGGGCGTCGGAAGGCGCGGCTGGCTTTCCGGGTGTATCCGCGATCGCCGGCGCGGCTTCTTTCTCCGCGGCTGCACTCGCACCGCGGCCAAACCCGGCGCCAACCTTGGCCAGCATCGCGAAGAACGTAATTACGCCCAGGATGGCGACGGCCTTCGCAAGATAGTCGGCGGCGTTCGCGAGATCCGCTTGATCCTCGGCATGAAGAGTAGTGATCAGGCAGTCGCCAAGGTCTTCGACCGCCGTGATCGCGCCCCATCCGAGGAAAATCGTTCCCAGGGCGCCCATGACGATATCGGCAACCTCGCCGGCGCCGAATGCGTGGGAAACGGCCCAGCCGCACAGGGCCACGACCATAATGCCGACGTTCACCGGCGTCAGCAAAGCCCGAAATTGAGTGGCTAATTCCGGCCGCATGTAGTCGGGAGCCATCCTCAGAACTTCCTCAAAACGCCGATTCAGGGACCAATCGGCGACATTGGCCGCCGTCGTGTGAACGGCAGCGCCGAACTCGATTGACGCGGGAGTTTCACGACTCCGCTGGTTTACAACAACTACCCGCTCCCATGTCTCTTTCCCCACTATGCCATCCGCGGAAAGGGACAAAGAACGCTGGAATCGGACGACGGCTGCGTGGGTCTGGGGCCCGAAATAGCTGTCGACCTTGAGCGGTTGCGCCGACGCGCCCTGTTCGTTGAGGAGGATTTGCAGCCAGCGCACGGACTTGTCCGTCACCCCCAGCCGCAATGCCGGAAGACCCGCTCCATGCGAAGAACGGATGGAATGATAATGAATCTCCCGGTGGTTTGAGTGAGAAAGAGGATGATGACCAACGGGGCCTGGAGGTGGGGACAGAGCTCGAACGAGAGTGCCGTCCTCGAGATCGGTGTCTACATCGGACATCCCGATCGGCCCTGGTTTGCGACCTGAAGCCAAGTCTCTGCTCCTGAACTCAGTTCATGGCGAACACGGCGTCGCCGGCGTCGTGTTCGAAAACTTCGGTTTTCAGCCACCCGCACCAGCCCAGGCGAGGGCCGGACGGGCTTTCATCGCCCAGGCGGCACCAGGGCACTTCGTGGGAGCGGAGGATGAGTTGTAAATCGAATTGCAAGATGGGTCCAACGTAAAAACGCACCAAGTCTCGCAGTTCCTCGAGTGTTGTTGAGCCCGGCAAAAACGAAACGAACCGCGCGAGCGGCAGCGGGCCGAGCTGGACGCAGAATCCGCCTTGCGGGTCCCAAACGGCGTCGCCGGCGATGGCGCCTTCGCCCAATGCGTTATTCAAAGCGTCTCTCGCAAGGTCGCACTGGTCATCTTCGGAGAGCGTATACCAGGCGCCCACAAACTCTTCGATCTCCACTTCCACGCCGAAGTAATCGCGCAGAATCGCGGTCAGAGAAATCGCGGAGGCGGGACGCTGACCGAGCAGCCCTGCGTAACGGAGTAGCGCCTGGTCTCGAAGAGCCATTCTGCCGCGCAGATTTTTCGTGCCCAGCCCGATCCAATCGAAGAGGTAATCGGTAATGTCGTCGGTTTCGTTTTTCGCGGCGGCGAGCTGAAATCGCGCGGGGAAGGAGTGCTTCTCCCAGGCCCGATAAAAAAGAGACAAGATGCGATGGTTGAACAGATCCAGGAAAGCGGCCAGCGCGTAATCCTTGGCTTGCGCGCGCGCCAGAATGTACTCGGTGTAGTGATGCGGAAGGACGCCTTGCACACCCGTAAGCCCAAGAAAGGCCGCGGTCATCCGCGGTGGATCGCTCTCGGAGGAAATCGCGTGAATGGCGCTGGCGGGAAACTCCAGGCTTTGCCGCATCTGGAATCGAACGGGCTCCTCGCCCGGTTTCGCAATGCGCCCGACGCCTTCG
>JASIGB010000765.1:0-6115 GCA_030045355.1 Bryobacteraceae bacterium | reverse complement strand
CTTTGAAGAATGCCCTCCGTACGCCGAATTGAATGGCTTTTTCCGGGGAGACTCGAAAAAGTAACTCCACCGCAAGAAAGATCAAGCGTCGAGGGAAGCCCTGCGTTAAATTCAGAGGGACGTGCTGAAACAAATCCAGCCGGTTGTTGCCTACGCCGCGCGGCATCTCGATGAAGACGTTTCGCTTGAAGCGCTCGCCGGACAAACGGACCTCTCGAAATTTCATTTGCACCGGTTGTTCCTGGCCGCGGCGGGGGAAACGCCCAAGCAGTTTACGTTGCGGCTGCGGCTGGCGCGCGCCGCGGCCATGCTGCTGGCGACGCGGGATTCGGTGCTGGACATCGCGCTCGCGTGTGGCTTCCAAAGTCACGAAGCGTTCACCCGGGCGTTCCAGCGGGCCTTCGGGATCGCACCCAGCGCGTATCGAGCGCGCGGATTGGCGTCCGGACTAGGTGAATCCGCGGCATTGCAGCACGCCTCGCTCGTAGATCGTATTGCGCCGTGCATACGGCTTTTTCACGCCGAACATTTTCGCAACGAAGAAGGGCGTCGGGGAGAAAACAAGATGGCATATTCGATCAGCAAGAAGGAAATCTCGGAGCAGCCCGTTCTGGTGGTGAGGCGGCGGATCAAACCGTCCGAGGTGGCGGCGACTCTGGGCGCGGCTCTCGGGCAGGTGTTCCAGTACGCGCAGCAGAACGGCGTCGCGCTCGCCGGACAGCCATTCACGCGCTACATCGAATGGGGGCCTGGAATTTGGACCATCGAGGCGGGCCTGCCGGTGACCGCGGCGGACAAAGCCCGTTCGGACGGTGACGTTCGGGCGGACGCGTTGCCGGGCGGGCTGGTCGCGACCGCCACTCACACGGGTCCGTACGACAAGCTTCATGAACTGCACGCCGCCATTCAGCAATGGATGGAAGCCCAAGGCCTCCAGTCCGCGGGCGCGCCGTGGGAGGTTTATGTGACGGATCCGGCCGATTATCCCGATCCCAAGGACTGGAAGACGGACCTGTTCTGGCCTGCGCGGGTTTCCAAATAAACGCCACGGGGATTCTGCGGACTTTCACGCAGGCCTGAGGCGCGACGGCCACACTTCGTCCGTAAGAGATTGAAATTGTAACAATGACGGGTGGATGGAGGATTGCCACACTCCGTGGCGGAGGCGGACGACAATGGCAGACATCAACTTGACACCCGCTGTAGTGATTTGGGTCATTCTCGCGATTGCAACCCTCGGCTTGGCGCTGTATCGGAAGTTGATCTCCGCCAGGGAAGAGGATTTGATCCATCTGGGCCCGGGCGAGGAGCGGCAAATCCCCGGACAGGTGGCGCTCGCGGCGAGGCTGAAAGCCGTGGACCGGTGGGGGAAGATTCTCACGGTCGTCACGGCCTTGGTGGGCCTGGCAGTCGCGGCGGTGTATTTGTACCAAGCGTTTCTCGTTCACAATTAATCGCTCACGATCCTAGGCGGCGCACGGCAGTTTTAATCGTGCGCCGCTTTGCCCCTGATACCTCTCCCTTGACAAGCTCGGCAATTAGTCATACAGTGTTTGAGTAATCGCCGATCGGGGAGTCTCATGCCGGCTGTCGAAATCAGCGACGTAACAAAGACGTACGTGAACGTCACCGCCGTGGACGCGCTCTCGCTGGAGGTTCCCGAGGGCTCGGTGTATGGTTTCATCGGACCGAACGGTTCCGGCAAATCCACCACGATGCGGATGACCGCCAACATTATTCATCCGGATTCCGGCACCATTCGGGTGTTCGGACGGGAACCCGGCGTTCCCGGCTCTGTGAAGATCGGATATCTTCCGGAAGAGCGCGGCCTGTACCGGAAGATGCAGGTGCGGGCGCTGCTTGAATTTCACGCGAAGCTGCGCGGGGGCCGCGATGTGACGCCGCAGGTGAACACCTGGCTCGAGCGCCTGGGCCTGACGGCTTTTGCGGAAAGCAAGGTCGAGGCTCTGAGTAAAGGCATGAGCCAGAAGGTGCAGTTCATCGCCACGGTGGTGCCGGAGCCGAAGCTGCTGATTCTGGACGAGCCGTTCACCGGTCTCGACCCGGTGAGCGCCGATTCGATTCGCGGCGCAATCCTCGAAATGCGCTCGCGCGGATGCACCATCATTCTGAGCACGCACGACATGAGCGTGGCCGAAAGCCTGTGCGATTCGATTTTCATGATTTTTCGCGGGAAGAAGGTACTGGATGGGCCGCTCGATTCCATTCAATCGAATTACGGCTCCGACACAATCCGGGTGGAGGTGGAAGGCGGCTCTAGCGCGCTCGACGATCTCCCGGGCATCGAGAAAATCAAAGACCTGGGCCAGGTCCAGGAACTGCGCATGGCGCCGGGATGCGATCCGCAGCGCGTGCTCCAAGCCTTGATCGCGCGCACACGCATCTTCTCGTTTTCGGTGGTCAAGCCGTCGTTGCACGATATTTTTGTGCGCATCGCAGGGCCGCAGGCCAAGGAGGCAGCAGCTTGAACAAAGTTCTACTGATTGCCCAGCGCGATTATTTGCAAATCGTACGGAGCAAGGGCTACTTATTCGGATTGGTTCTGCTGCCGCTGCTGATCGGCGGCGGCATCTATATGACCGCCATGTTGAGCCGCGGCGGCCCTAAGGAACAGCATGTGGCGATTATCGATCGAACGGGCGCCGCGGCCGCGGCGGTGATGGAGGCGTGGAAAGAGCAAAATGAAAAGCCGCAGGCCGATCCCGCGAGAGCTGCGACAACTTTGCCGCATTTTTCGTTTGAAGAAGTGAAGCCGGAGGCCGACCAGCAGGCTCAACTCCTGGCGCTGTCGGGAAGGATTCGAAGCGGCGAACTCTTTATGGTGCTGGATATTCCGGCGAGCGCTCTTGGATCGAATGGAAGCGCAAAGGCTGAGCCCGTGCGCTATTACAGCAACACGACCGGGATGGATCAATCGGTTGCGTTCATGGCTGGCGCCGTGAATGACGGGCTGCGGCGCGTGCGCTTGGCGCATTTGGGGGTGGAAGCAGGCAAGATTCCGGACGCGGTGCGGGACGTGCCGATGCAATCCATGAACCTGTTCACCAAAGATCCCGCGACGGGGCGGATTTCACCCGCCGAAAAGAGAAATCCGATCGGCGCCATTGCAGTGCCGTTCTTCGTCGTCTATTTGTTGATGATGGTGGTGCTGTTCGGATCGGCGCCGCAGTTGGGCGCCGTGGCTGAAGACAAGATGCAGAGAGTTTTTGAAATGCTGCTCAGCTCGGCCACGCCTGTGGAATTGATGAGTGGGAAGGTGCTAGCGGCCACAGCAGCCTCACTCACCACTTCCACCGTTTACATCATCGGCGGCCTGGCAGCGCTGGCCGGGATGGCGGCGTTCGGGCTGGCGCCACTTCACGTACTGCCGTGGTTCTTCGTGTACGTGGTTGCCGACGTGGCGATGCTCGCGGCGCTCGGCGTGGCGATAGGATCGGCCTGCGGGAGCCCGCAGGAGGCGCAACACCTGGCCTGGGTGCTGTTTCTGCCGACGATGGTTCCGATATTTATGGCAACAGCAATCATGCAGCAACCTAACGGCGCCTTTGCCGTCGCGATGTCCTTCGTGCCGCCTTTTACGCCCATCATCATGCTGCTACGGCAGGCGCTGCCGACCGGGGTGCCGTCGTGGCAGCCTTGGCTTGCGCTGGTGGGCGTGATCGCCTGGGGGATCGCGGTGGTGTGGGCGGCCGCACGTATTTTCCGCATCGGCATTCTTTCGCAAGGCAAGGCGCCGAAAATCGGCGAACTGGCGCAATGGGTGGTGCGCGGTTAGGGCCTTAGGTTTGATAGGATCAAAGGCGTTCCGAAAGAATGCCGATCATGAAAACTCCCTGCTCGCTCGCCCTGTTGGCCGGCCTGTTTTCCTTCGCCGCTGCCAGCGCCTTCGCCCAGTACAAGGTGGAATGGAACACCAAGTACAACATCCCTGTCGCGCCCACCGGTCTGAAGCATCGCCCGCTGCCGGATCATCCGGTGGTCTACGACACCGCCGAAGGCCAGGATGTCCGCATGGTGGTGGTGACCAAGGAACTGCAGTATCCCACGAGCGCCGTGTTTCTGCCGGACGGAAGCATGTTGGTGACCGAGCGCACCGGCGAGCTGCGCCTCATCCATAATCCGGGCGGCCAGGCGATGCTCGATCCGAAGCCCGTGGCCGGTGGACCTGCCTCATTCTGGACGGGCGAATCGGGTGATCCCGGCGCGGTCCACGGCTATATGGACATCGCACTGCACCCGCAGTTCGCGGAAAATCACTGGATTTATCTCGCGTACACCAAGCCACTCGAAGGCGGAAAGAGAACCGCCGCCGTTGCGCGGGGACGTTGGGACGGCCATGCGCTCGCCGACGTCAAAGATATTTTCATTCTGCCCGAAGCGAGCACCTCTCGGATCGCCTTCGGAACAGACGGCAAGCTGTACATGTCAACCACCGGCCGCGATCCTCAGGATCCCAACACGCTCGGAGGCAAGGTTCTGCGCCTCAACGACGACGGTTCGGTTCCGAAGGATAATCCGTTCGTGGGCCAGCCGGGGCATCGGCCGGAAGTCTACACGTTGGGACATCGCAGCGCTCTCGGCCTGGCGGTGAATCCGTACACGGGCGAAATGTGGGAGAGCGAAAACGGTCCGAACGGCGGCGATGAGATCAACATTTTGAAGCCGGGCAAGAACTACGGATGGCCGCTGGTCAGCTACGGCCGCTCCTATCCGGGTCCCTGGCAGGTGTCGCCCCCCGGGCACGCCGGATACGAGGCGCCGGTGGTGATTTGGATTCCCGCGATCGCGGTATCCGGCATGACGTTCTACAACGGCGACAAATTTCCGAAGTGGCAAGGCAACCTCTTCGTCGGCGGCCTGCGCCAAGGCGAGATTCCCGGCACCGGCCACATGGAGCGCATCGTATTTAATGACAAGTGGGAGGAACTCCGCCGGGAGTCTCTGCTGCGCGATCTGCGCCAGCGCATTCGCGACGTGCGCCAAGGTCCTGACGGGCTATTGTACGCATTCACCGACGAAAAGGAAGGTGCCGTGCTTCGCTTAGAGCCGGCGCAATAACGAACCCAAAATCATGAGTAACCAAAGCCTGGAGGACGTTCTACAAGCCTCCCCAAATCCGGTGGACCGTCTGCGGAATTCGCAGATCGGACCCTACGCCTTTCCGGTGGTGCGGCCGGAGTTTAGCAATTGGCGCGATGAGCAGCGCGCGTGGAAGGAGAGCTGCGCTCTTTTCGACCAATCCCACCACATGACCGACCTGTATGTGGAAGGCCCGGACGCCTTGAAAGTGCTTTCCGATCTGGGCGTCAATAGCTTCCAGAATTTCAAGGTAAATCAAGCCAAGCAATTCGTTGCGTGTAACCACGACGGGTATGTGATCGGCGACGCCATCCTGTTTTATCTGGACGCGACTAAGTTCAACCTAGTGGGCCGGCCTCCGGCGCTCAACTGGGTCCAATATCACGTCGAGACGGGCGGTTACCATGCTTCCGCGGAGCGCGACGAGCGTTCGGCTGTGAATCAAGGCCGGCGAAAGACGTATCGCTACCAGATCCAGGGTCCGCACGCGGTACGGGTGATGGAGAAAGCTACGGGCAAACCCGCGCCCGACATCCGGTTCTTCCATATGGACACGTTCGACGTCGGCGGCAGGAAGGTTCGGGCGTTGCGCCATGGAATGGTGGGCCAGCCGGGATGGGAGTTGTTCGGCCCCTGGGACGATGGCGAGGCCGTGCGCGACGCGATTTTACGGGCTGGTCAAGAGGATGGCATCCGGCAGGTGGGATCGAGAGCCTATCCGACCACGTGCCTCGAATCCGGTTGGATTCCCTCACCACTGCCGGCGATTTATACCGGCGATCAAATGAAGCCCTACCGCCAATGGCTGAGCACCAAGAGCTATGAGGCGATGGCGTCGCTCGGCGGGAGTTTTTATTCCAACAGAATCGAGGATTATTACCTGACTCCTTATGACCTCGGTTACGGCCCTTTAGTGAAGTTCGATCATGAGTTTATCGGACGCCAGCCGCTCGAAAAAATGGCGGCCCATTCATCGCGCAAGAAAGTAACTCTGGTGTGGAACGGAGAGGATTTC
>JASIGB010000764.1:0-8908 GCA_030045355.1 Bryobacteraceae bacterium | reverse complement strand
GCAAGCTCAAGGCCGAGGAGGTACGGCTGGCCGAAAAGCAGTCAGGCAAACGGCTGCTGAAGGAAGAAGTGGACGAGGAAGATATCGCCCAGGTGGTGAGCCGCTGGACCGGCGTGCCGGTTTCCAAGCTGTTAGAAGGCGAGATGCAGAAGCTGCTGCATCTGGAAGACGAGTTGCATAAACGGGTAATCGGGCAGGACGAGGCCGTGCAGGCCGTGTCGGAGGCGGTGATGCGGGCCCGTTCGGGGCTGAAGGATCCCAACCGTCCGATCGGCAGTTTCATCTTCTTAGGGCCGACGGGCGTCGGCAAAACGGAGCTGGCGCGGGCTTTAGCCGAATTCCTGTTCGACGACGAGCGGGCCATGGTGCGGATCGATATGTCCGAATACCAGGAAAAACATACCGTTGCCCGGCTGATCGGGGCGCCTCCCGGTTACGTAGGTTACGAAGAAGGGGGGCAACTAACGGAAACCGTTCGACGTCGTCCATATTGTGTTGTCCTGTTTGACGAAATCGAAAAAGCGCATTCCGACGTGTTCAACGTGCTGCTCCAGATCCTGGACGATGGGCGTCTTACGGATGGGCAGGGGCGCACGGTGGACTTCAAGAATACAATCGTAATTATGACGTCCAACATCGGGAGTCCCCGCATCCTGGAATATAGGGGGGCTTTCGAGGGCGCCGGGTTCGAGCGGATGAAGGCAACGGTACTCGAAGAACTACGCGCGCACTTCCGCCCGGAGTTTTTGAACCGCGTGGACGAAATCATCGTGTTCCATGCGCTCACCGAAGAGCACTTGAAGCAGATCGTGGAGATTCAGTTGGGCAGCCTGCGCAAGCGGCTGGCCGACCGGCACATCGAATTAGAATTGACGGACCGGGCGCGCGGATTTTTGGTCCGCTCGGGCTATGATCCCAGCTACGGCGCCCGGCCGTTAAAGCGGGCGATCCAGCGCGAGATTGAAACGCCATTAGCGCGCCGGATTTTGGGAGGCGAGGTTCGCGATGGCCAGCACGTGGTGGTGGACAGCGACCCCTCCGGTCATTTGGTTTTCGAATCTAAGACGCCGAGCCGCGAGCGTGAAGCGGCTCTCGAACAAGTGTAATGAATGACGCGTAGGGTAAAGGCGCATAATAAAGGTAAAGAGGAAGCCTCAAAATGAAAGGTCATATCAGTAAATCGACGGCGGCCCTGTTGGCCGTCATTGCCATGCTGGTGGGTGCGCTCGTTATCACCATCAGCACGCCGAATCACATTCCGGTCTTTGCCGACACCAGCCGCGGAAACGCGGAAATGGGTCCGCTGGTGACCTTCGCCCCGGTGGTGAAGCGCGCCATGCCGGCGGTGGTGAACATCTCCTCCACCAAGGTGGTCAAGGAGCAGCCGCAGCAAGGCTTTTTCGACGATCCGTTTTTCCGGCAGTTCTTCGGTGGCCGTGTCCCGCAGCAGCAGCAGCCCCGCTCGGAGCGAGCTACTAGTTTGGGTTCGGGCGTGGTGGTCAGTCCCGACGGCTACATCATCACCAATAACCACGTAGTCGACGGCGCGAGCGACGTGAAGGTCTCCTTCGCCGATAAAGAAGAATACCCGGCCAAGGTGATCGGTACCGACAAGTACACCGACATCGCCGTTTTGAAGATCAACAAGAGCGGCTTGACCACTTTGCCGTTCGCTAATTCGGACCGGTCGGAAGTGGGCGACGTGGTGCTGGCCATCGGCGAACCGTTCGGCCTGGGCCAGACCGTGACCATGGGCATCATCAGCGCCAAGGGACGCGCCGGCCTGGGCATCGAGCGCTTTGAGGACTTCATCCAGACCGACGCGGCCATCAACCGCGGCAACTCGGGCGGCGCGCTCATCGACACCCGCGGGGACCTGGTGGGCATCAACACCGCGATTCTCTCCGGCGAGACAGGGGGGAACCAGGGCATCGGTTTCGCGATTCCCGCGAATCTGGCGCGCAACATCATGGACCAGATCCTGAAATCGGGTAAGGTCACGCGCGGGTTCCTGGGGATTACGCCGCAGGAGGTGACGCCGGAAATGGCGCAGACCTTCAATCTGCCGGCGAACACGCACGGCGTCGCCATCGCGACCGTAGTGCCCGATAGTCCGGCGGCTAAGGCCGGCCTGAAAGTCAACGACGTGATCGTGGCCGTGAACGGCACCAACGTCGAGGACCTGAATTCGTTCCGGCTGCAGATCGCCGGCTTCTCCCCCGGCACCACGGTCGAGCTCAAAGTGGTTCGTGACGGCCAGACGCTGAATACCTCGGTGAAGCTGACCGAATTCAATCTTGAAGCCGAGAATAACGGCGAACCCCAGAACAATGCGCCGGGCGGCGGCGAGAAAGGCGCGCTGAACGGCGTATCCGTGCAGGCTCTTACGCCGGACTTGCGCCAGCAGCTCCAGGTTCCTGAAGGCACCCAAGGTGTTGTAATCACGGACATCGATCCAGACTCGCAAGCCGCGGGGGCTGGTCTCGAGCAGGGCGATATCATCCTCCAGGTGAATCGCCAGCCGGTGAGCACCGTAGGTCAGTTCAATAACGCGATCCGGGCGGGAGCTTCCCGGCAATCCACACTGCTATTGGTAAGGAATGCACAAGGCACGCGTTTTGTAGCGGTTCCCAACAAATAGGCAAAAACCGCAGCACCAGAAATACTTGAGCATAGCGGAAGCAGGTTTCTTGAGTGAAACCTGCTTCTTTTTGTCTGATCTGGCATCCAAGATGCAGGAACGTTTTGAAGACCAAACGTGACATATGACTAAGCCGAGCAAAACCTGGCTCCTGGCGGACCGCCACTCGCCCTGGCAACCCTCCGC
The DNA here is from genome assembly GCA_030045355.1 of Bryobacteraceae bacterium. Classification (GTDB taxonomy): domain Bacteria; phylum Acidobacteriota; class Terriglobia; order Bryobacterales; family Bryobacteraceae; genus Palsa-89. Next base: position 6,081 of record JASIGB010000764.1, on the reverse strand, counting down.
TGACGTCTACCGCACCAAAGACGGCTGGCTGGTGAAGTTCGATCTGGCCGGCGTCGCGGCGGGCGACGTGCAGGTAGCGATTCAGGGGCGGCGACTGACGGTGAGCGGGATCCGGCGGGATTCGTCTTGCGAGGAGGGTTCGCGCCATTACTCGATGGAGATCTCCTACAACCGCTTCGAGCGCAGCCTGCTGATGCCGGCGAATCTGGAAAACGCTCGCGTGACCGTTGCGTCGCGCGAAGGCTTGTTATTGGTGAGGATGGTCACCGAAGGAAAAGAAAATGTCTGAACAACCTGTTGTCTACACATTGCCCGTATTGCCGCTGAAAAGCGCGGTGTTGTTCCCTTACTTGCTGATGCCTCTCTCGGCCGGACGCCCATCGTCCATGGCCGCGGTGGAGGCGGCGCTGGCCACCGAATCGAAAGAGATCCTGGTCTTCACCCAGCGCGATTCCGACATGGAGTCGCCCGGCCAGGACGATCTGTACTCCATCGGAACCAAGGCGGTGATTCGCAAGATGAATCGCTCCGCCGAAGGCCATCTGGAGCTCATGGTTTTGGGAACGGAGCGCGTCGCGCTCATGAAGCTGGATCAGAGCGAACCGTTCCTGCATGGGCGTGCCGTGCCGCTGCCGCTGCCCGACGACAAGGGCCCGGAGATTGAAGCTTTGCAGGGCGCGCTGGCTGAATTGGCAGGCGAAGCCTTGACGCTGGCCCAGCCCAACACGCCGCAGGAGCTGCGCGGGCTGCTCGCCTCGAACGACGATCCGCTGCGGCTGACGTTCGTTCTGGCGACCATGTTCAGCCTGGACGCCGAGAAATCGCAGTCGTTGCTCGAAGCGCCCACGCGCGCCGAAGCGCTGCGCATGATGCACCGTTACTTGATGCACGAAGTGCAGGTGCTGGAGCTGCGCAACAAGATCAATACCGAAGCGCGCACCGAGATGACCAAGGAGCAGCGCGACTACCTGCTGCGGCAGCAGATGCGCGCCATCCAACAGGAGCTCGGGGAGAAATCGGGCGAACAGGCCGAAGCCGCGCAATTGCGCGAGCGCCTGGAAAAGGCGAACCTGCCCGAGGAGATTTTGAAAGAAGCCAAGCGCGAGCTGGAGCGGCTGGAGAAGTTGCCGCCCGGAGCGCCGGATTACAACGTGATCCGCACGTATCTGGACTACGTTCTCGAGCTGCCTTGGAATACCGCGACCGAGGATTCGCTCGATATCGCAAAGGCGCGCGAGGTGCTGGATCACGATCACTTCGGGCTGAAGGACGTGAAGGAGCGCATCCTGGAACACCTGGGCGTGTTGAAGCTCAATCCCAAAGCCAAGGCGCCGATCTTGTGCTTCGTCGGACCTCCCGGAGTGGGCAAAACGTCGCTCGGCCAATCCATCGCCCGGGCGTTGAACCGCAAGTTCGAGCGCATGAGCCTGGGCGGCTTGCACGATGAAGCCGAACTGCGCGGCCATCGCCGGACTTACATTGGGGCGCTGCCCGGCCGCGTGATCCAAGCCATGCGGCGCGCGGGCGCGAACAATCCGGTGCTAATGCTGGATGAGGTGGACAAGCTAGGTCACGATTTTCGCGGCGATCCGGCGCACGCTTTGCTCGAGATCCTGGATCCGGAACAGAACAAGACGTTCCGCGATAACTACTTGGACCTGCCGTTCGATTTGTCGAAGGTCTTGTTCGTGACCACGGCGAACGCGCTCGACACAATTCCGCGGCCGCTGCTCGATCGTATGGAGATTCTGCGGCTGGCGGGCTACAGCGAAGAAGAAAAGCTGGAGATCGCCAAGCGCTACCTGATTCCGAAACAGCTCAAAGAGACCGGCCTCACGGCTGAGCAGTGCACGCTTCCGGACGAAACCGTGCGGAAGATCATCTCCTGCTACACGCGCGAGGCAGGTTTGCGGCGGCTGGAGCGGGCCATCGGGTCAGTAACCCGGAAAGTCGCGCTGAAGTTCGCCGAAGGCGCCACCGAGCCGGTGATCGTAACGGTGGAGCAGGTTGTCGAAATGCTGGGCCCCGAGCCGTTCAACCAGGAAGAAGCGCGGCGCGATCTGCCTCCGGGCGTCGCGACGGGCCTGGCCTGGACCGAAACCGGCGGCGACGTGCTGTACATCGAAGCCACGCTGCTTCCGGACGGCAAGGGCCTGACGCTCACCGGGCAGCTCGGTGAAGTAATGCAGGAATCGGCCAAGGCGGCCCAGAGCTACATCTGGTCGCACGCGGGCGATTTCGACATCGACCCGGGACTGTTCAAGAACGCGGGCGTGCACGTGCACGTCCCGGCGGGCGCGATCCCGAAAGACGGGCCCTCGGCGGGTGTGACGATGGCGACGGCGCTCACCTCGCTGTACGCGAAGCTGCCGGCGCGCAGCGATATCGCCATGACCGGCGAGATCACGCTGACCGGATTGGTGCTGCCGATCGGCGGGGTGAAGGAAAAGGTCCTGGCCGCGCGGCGGGCCGGAATCCATACCGTGATTCTGCCCAAGGCGAACCAAAAAGACCTGCGCGATCTTCCCGAAGAAGTTCGCAAAGAGATGGAGTTCCTGTTCGCGCAGCGCGTCGAAGACGTTCTGCGGGTGGCAATTCCGCGGTTGGCCGAGCGGAGGGATTCCTCGAAGACCCGGCCCATCAACTACGCGGCGTAAGACTGCGAGCCGAGCCGGAAACGGTAGACAACAGGCGCGGAGACTAAAAATTGGTCTCCGCGCTTTTTTTCGTTGGGGAAGTCCTTCTCAACTGGCACGAGCGAGCCGTGGTTTAGAATCGCCCTGGTTTAAAATCAAGAATAGGCAAGCCGGGCGCGTAGCTCAGGTGGATAGAGCACCTGCCTTCTAAGCACGGCAATCGCCTCTGAAGCTTCTATCGGTTCATACCCGCTTTCAAGATTTTCAACAATTTGGGGATTCTGCCTTTCGCTCAAATCTAACCCGAAGCAAGTCACAGCATGGGGTTTTGACACGGTTCTGCCACGGTGGTGTGGGGTGATCCCTCCCTCTACGGATACCGAGGTGTTCACACGTGAGGCTAGTTTCGTTGTTTCTCCCCCAGCGAATAGAACGTGCGTTGTATTCGGCAGCGATCTAATCGGCCGATCGCGCCGTGCTGGAGGCCCTTACCTCGTCGATGCCGCCCGTAGAATAGTCGCCCAGGTGCCGCCAGTTCGTGGGGTGGAACATGGAAGAGCCGCCGTGAGTATCAACGGTGATTGTGGGCGCCGACAAAGGCAACGAGATCCGGCGATTCGGGCACGCAATCCTAAGAAACTCGCGCAACAAGCTTGTTGGCAGGTATCGGAAAGCCTCGCCGGTATCTTTTCAGCATCCTGCTAAAGCTTTCTTCGTTAATGTCCGAGCAACATTGGCAGGCCTCGAAAAAACATTGGACTACACCTCTGTTCGCGGGTACCCTCCAGCTTGAGAATCCAACCGCAACGCGGGAAGCGATTTCTGATAAGGAGCATCCCCATTGAGCCGCGGATATGACTATGACGAACGCGATTGGCAAGAGCCCGCGATTCCAACCGACCGTCCAACTCGCGAACCGGGACGCACTGGCAGCGCCTCTAATACGGACAAGCGCACTCGTGCCAGCCTAAAGGACAGCCTGAGTCGAGAGCATTCTGAACGCCTCCGAACCAAAGACCGCGAGCCAATCCGGCCGCGCTATGACCTCAGCGATCGCGAACGCGCTGTGCTGCGCGACATCGGCAGCTTTCGCACCATGACAGCCGACGATCTTCTGAAGCACCGCTATGAGGGAAAAGCTTCCGCAATGCGGAGAGAACTGCTGCGGTTACAGCAGCGTGGGCTGCTTCAAAAACGCTCCATTTCCGTTGGGAAAAACCGGAATACCCTCATCGTCGTTGCTCTGACCCGCCAGGGTGCGCGCCTCGCCCGCGAGGATGACAAACTACCCGCCCGTCAAGCTGTCTATGCCGGATTCGTCAAGCCCGCCGAGGTCCCTCATGATGCCGCGATTTACCAGATGTACCAAGCCGAAACGGTGCACCTGGAGAAGCGGGGAGCCAAGATCCAAAGAGTCGTTTTAGACTACGAACTCAAGAAGGAAGCGTACTCCCAATTGGTCCCAGAGCAGGAGTCCGGGGCCCTGCACTACACCCGCAGAAAGCAGGAAATCGCGGATGAACTCGGCCTTCCCATCGTGGACGGCAAGATCGTCTTTCCGGATCTGCGCATTGAGTATGAAGATCTCCAGGGGCGTGAGGAACACATCGATTTGGAGCTCGCCACCGAGCATTACCGGTCAGGCCAGATGGCCGTCAAAAGTCGCGCCGGATTCAAAATGTACGGCTTTATTTCCACTTCGCGTGGGCGCCGGGCGCAGTGGGAGGGCCGCGAGTTGACGGCCACAGTGCTGGGCCTCTAGGAGGAAAAGGGCCATGACTATGCTGGAACGGATTCAGGCCATCGAGGCCTTCGGCTACACGCCGGCGGAGGCTGGTTTTCTGTGCCGGGTTGCGCTGTCGGAGGCTATTTTGTGCGCCGCCAGTTTCTCTATGCTGTCGGCCGTGAATCCGGTAAACGAGCCCAGGACTTCATTGAGAAAAGCTTATCGAGGAAGCATATCGCGCGCGGGATTTATCGTGAGGGCCGGTACCTGTATCGGCTGCACTACAAACCGATTTATGAGGCCATCGACGAGGCTGAGAATCGCAATCGGCGCGAGCATCAGCCCGCGGCCATTCGCCTGCGTTTAATGGCTCTGGACTTCGTTCTGGAGCACTCGGAGAACCAGTTTCTCGCCACCAGCGAGGACAAACTTCACTGGCTCATGGTCACTTGCCAGGTCAATTCCGGCATGCTGCCTGCCCGCGCTTTTTGCGTTCGGGGAGTCTCTGTCGTCCGCTATTTCTCCGACGGATTCCCGATATTCCTGACAGGAGAATCTCCGGTTCCGTTCTTCACATTTGTCGACGACGATCAAGTGACGACGGCCAGCCTTCGGTCGTATCTGCTCAACTACCACCGGTTGTTTCAAGCGCTCGGCTTCGTCAACCTGGTGTTTGTAACGCGTCGTCAGAAGCGCTTCGATTCCGCTGCGAGAACCCTCCAGCGGTTCCGTGACAGCCTGCTGGAACAGACTGAACCATTGATTGAAATCCAGCGGCTGCTGACCCATTTCCATCATCGGAATCTATTTGAACTGCGCCAAACCCGGCCGCTCAGCCGGGAGGATTTGGACCGTCTCCGAGACGATCTCGATACCTATGTTGGGCCGCGGTTTGAGCGTCTGTTCGAGCTCTGGAAGCAAGGCGGCGACGAGGCAGTCCGCGCCGATCTGGCTGCTGAAGAACGCAAACGGAAGTCGCTCGAAATCACCTTCACGCCATACGTTCTGGAGCATGATTACGAGTTGTTTGGGACGCTTCAATCGGCGTCCTGAGCGGCACGGAAGGATACAGATCAGCAGCAATTTCCCAGAAGTTCTAGTGAACGTGCTGAAGGATTGGGATAATCACCACCGGAGTCACCTCCCCGTTCCGATCGCTTGCCGGCAAGTATCGTTGCTTCAATTGCTTGTCGATCAATGGTCCGCCACGGTGGCGGGACATCGTAAATAGGCAAGGACGTGAGCGACCGCCGGTAGCCGTGCCGCCACGCGCCACGCCACCTCACTCGTTCGTCTTCTCCTCCCTCGTGGGTCACTCCCGTCCTTGCCTTGCCATTCCATTGCGAAGTGCGATGCGATTCAGGAGTAATAAATATTCATTAGGAAGGAGCAACCAAGATGGCCTCTGTCATACCTAAGCAGCCGAAGAAAGTGCGCGACCAGATCACCCATTCGGCTCGACCACGATGTCCTCCAGAATCTCGACACGATTGCTGGTATCTCGACTCGATCAGCGACTACGTCATCCACCGGTGTTTGGCGTTATTTTTCGCAAGCATCGCGCATTCTCGGATTCGTGCACCAGCCAAGGACTTGCTGCCACATCGGGGTCCGCCCGGCGTTGTAGCGGTCGAAGCCGCGGGAAAGTCTGTCGCACGCAATCCCAATCATCGGCGGCTCAGGGACGGCTGCGGATTCTTAGCTGAGGTGAATGTGATT
>JASIGB010000763.1:0-2810 GCA_030045355.1 Bryobacteraceae bacterium | reverse complement strand
TAATGGGCGAAATCGCCGACGCGGTAGGGATTCAATTCCGGTTGCTAAATACGAGCCGCGGACCCGCCGTGTGGTCGCCCCGCGCGCAATGCGACAAAAAGCAATACCGAATCAAGATGCGCGAGGTTTTGGAGCGCGAACCGAACCTTCGCATTCTGCAAGCCGAGGTAGCGCAATTGGCCATCGAGAATGCCCGCGTGACCGGCGTTCTGCTTCGCGACGGTCGAACAATTTCGAGCGATTGCGTGGTGGTCACTACCGGCACGTTCTTGAACGGCCTCGCGCACGTCGGCGAGATGAAATATAGTTGCGGCCGGAACGGTGAGGCGCCGTCGAACCTGTTGGGCGATCAGTTGCGGAGCCTCGGCCTGGCCTGGACCCGCCTGAAGACCGGGACGCCGCCGCGCCTGGATGGCCGTACGATCGACTGGTCACGCTTTGAACCGCAGAGCGGTGATGCGGACCCAACGCCCTTCTCGTTCCTCACGCCGAGGATAGAGCGCGAGCAGATCAAATGTTATATCTCTTACACAACTTCGGAGACATTGGCCGTTCTCAAGAACAGCATCGCTCGCTCACCGCTGTATAGCGGCCAAATCGAGGGGGTCGGCCCGCGGTATTGCCCGTCCATCGAGGACAAGGTGGTCAAGTTCCCGGACAAAGACCGCCATCAGATTTTCCTTGAGCCTGAGGGTTTGGACACCAACGAAGTCTACGTCAATGGCATGTCCACCAGCATGCCCATCGATGTGCAGACTGCAATGGTCGCTTCGATTCCGGGTCTTGAGAACGCCGAAATGATCCGGCCCGGCTATGCGATAGAATACGACGCGATCGACCCGCGGGAGTTGAAGCATAGCCTGGAAGTCAAAGCAGTCGAAGGTCTTTTCTTGGCCGGTCAAATTAACGGAACGTCGGGTTACGAGGAAGCGGGTTGTCAGGGTCTGATCGCGGGGATCAATGCCGCGCGGCGTATCGGCCGACAGGATCCCATCATCGTGGGGCGCACGCAGGGATACACCGGGATCCTGATTGACGATTTGGTGAGCAAGGGCGCCGACGAGCCCTATCGCATGTTTACGTCACGCGCAGAATTCCGCCTCCACTTGCGCATAGACAATGCCGACGAGCGTCTGACGCCGCTAGGCCGCGAAGTGGGACTCGTGAGTGATGATCGGTGGGCACTCTACCTGAGGAAACAGGAGCAGAAGGCTCGGTTGACGGCTCATCTGGAGAGCAATCGGCTGCTCTCGTGGCTCCGCCGGCCTGAGAACACGATAAGCACGCTCTCGGATTCATTCCGGCCAGTTTTAGGTGAGGAGCCGGTTCACGGCGTCCTTGCAACGATTGAGACCGAGGTCAAGTACGCTGGTTATATCTCGCAGCAACAGCGCCAGATCGACCGGTTGCGTGAGTCCGAGCTTCGCCGCATCCCGAATGGGTTCTCCTTTACTGACATTCCCGGACTTTCGACCGAGGTCAGGCAGAAGCTCGAACGCGTCCGTCCTCAGACGCTTGGCCAGGCGAGCCGGATTCCAGGCATCACGCCCGCAGCTATTGCAGTCCTGGACGTTTACCTAAGCATCGGTGCCCACGCCTGACTGGTTTTCCAGGATCTTGCTGACCGAGATCAGCCAGTGCATCCCACTTTCCGAACCGCAAATCGACCAGCTCTACCGGCATTATGAGCTGCTGCTGCGCTGGAATCAGCGGCTGAATTTGACGACAATCAAGCCGGGGCCCGAAGCGGTGATCCGCCATTACTGCGAATCTCTTTTCTTTGCGGCGCATCTGCCCGCAACGAGCGCCAACATTCGCGTGTTGGATCTTGGCTCCGGTGCAGGATTTCCTGGGATCCCCATAGCGGTAGCGAAGCCCGGCTGGCATATTATTTTGGTCGAGTCTCACAAGAGAAAGGCCGTTTTCCTACGGGAGTCTGGCCGCGCCCTCGCGAATGTCTCAGTCATATCCGAACGGCTCGAGGATGTTTCGGAAACAGCCGACTGGCTGGTCGCAAGGGCCGTGGATCCGCAGACGGTTCTGTCGGCCGTCCCTCGTCTCGCCCCAAATGTTGGCCTCATGTTGGGAGAGGACGATTTTTCCGGGCTGAAGAGCAATTCTCGCATTGCGTGGGCGGAGCCAGTTCGGTTACCTTGGGGAGATCGAAAACTGTGCGTTTATGGTTCCACGTGGAACGTCATTCCACCAACGAACTGATTGTGTTCCACGTGAAACATTATGGCCCGCGTAATCGCAATCGCTAACCAAAAAGGCGGCGTCGGCAAAACCACCACCGCCATCAACCTCGCGGCCTCACTCGCCTCGAATGATCTCCGTGTCCTGCTCATCGATTCCGACCCCCAGGGCAACGCCACCACCGGTCTCGGAATCACCAAAACCGAGGAACGTGTCACGCTCTATCAGGTCCTACTCGGCGACGCCGACATCTCCGGCACCATCCTTCGCACGGAATTCGACGGACTCCAGATACTGCCATCCGACAGAAACCTCGTCGCTGCAAATCTTGAGCTGGTTGACGTCCCCAACCGCGAATTTCGCCTCCGGGAGAAACTAGCGACCATCCGGACACAATACGATTTCATCGTGATCGACTGCCCTCCCGCCCTCGATCTACTCACCCTCAACGCCATGGTCGCCGCCAATTCTATCCTCATTCCGATTCAGTGCGAATTCTTCGCCTTGGAAGGTATCTCGCAATTGTTGGACACCATTGAACGCGTGCGCGGCTCGTTCGGCGCAACATTGGAGATAGAAGGCGTGCTGCTTACCATGTACGACGACCGAACGAA
>JASIGB010000762.1:0-3620 GCA_030045355.1 Bryobacteraceae bacterium | reverse complement strand
GGCGTGATGGCGACCAGAATCCGTTCCTGTGCGCCGAAGGTCTGCGGGATTCCGTTGCGCCGCAGGTAGGCTTCGAGCTGTTTGTCCACCACGTCGGCGGCCAGCAGCAGCGCGATTTCGCGCAGCTCGGAGAGCTTCTGCTCCGGACTTTCCCCTCCGTTGGCGCTCTGACCGTCGCGCGCGATGGCGGTTTCGGGCGGAGCGTCCACGACGACGATTTCATCCGCCGAGTTCAGGAAGCTGTGCGGCACGGTCTGGGTGACCTGCTTGCCGGTGATCCGCGACACACGCTCCCGCAGGTCGTCAATATATTGAATGTTGATGGAAGTGATGACGGAGATTCCGGCTTCCAGAAGCTCGTTGACGTCCTGCCAGCGGAAAGGATGCGGGGAACCCGGCGGATTGTCGTAAGCCAGGCCGTCCACCAGGCAAACGGCGGGGTGGCGCTTGAGAATCGCGGCCGTGTCCATCACGGGGACGCCATCGACCTCTCGCAGCGGAATCACTTCCAGCTTGCGCAACACCCCTTCACTTTCGGGCGACGTCTTGGACTGGATCGCTCCCACCACCACGTCCTGGCCGCGCTCTTTACGCCGCCGCCCTTCGTCCAGCATACGGTAGGATTTCCCAACACCAGAAGCATACCCGAGGAAAACCTTGAGCCGGCCGCGCCGCTCGTAATCCTCTTCGGCCTCCACCTGCTGGAGCAGCTCCTCCGGGCTGCGCCGTCTGATCGCACTGGGCATGGGTTACTTCCATTATCACTGGTCGGCTGGTTATCCTGAAAGATCGCATGGTGAGACTGATCCAGCGCCGGTACGAGCAGTGGATTCGAGCGCGCGAGGAGGCCTTGTGCTTTCGCGCCACCGATCGAGTGGTGCGGGATTTCGAGTGGGGGCTGGAGTGGGCGCGGGACTGGCCTTGCGCCCGGCGTTTTCCCAAGAACGGCGACGCTCCCGAAGAATACGTGACGCGTCTGAACGACCTGGCGATGCGAGCCAGTGACGAGTTCTTCGGCTATGCGCGGCCCAACGATTTCGAGCTGCGCGACGGCATCCTGCGATTTCATTCGCCTGTGCGCAGCCCCTATCCCGAGAACAATGTGGTCCACTCGCAGTGGTTTCCCGCGCGAACCGGCAAGGACGGCAAGAAGAAAGCGGTGGTGCTGCTGCCGCATTGGAACGCGCCGGCCGACGCGCACAATGCGCTGTGCCGGGGCTTGGCGCGATTGGGCATCTCGGCGCTGCGCATCAGCTTGCCCTACCACGATTACCGCATGCCGGCCGAGCTGAAGCGCGCCGATTACGCGGTTTCCTCTAACATCTGCCGGACCATGGATGCGACGCGGCAGGCCGTGATCGACGTGCGCTGCTGCCTGGACTGGCTCGAGCGCGAAGGCTTCGGGCGCATGGGGATCGTGGGCACCAGCCTGGGTTCGGCCTACGCGTATTTGGCGAGCGCGCACGATGATCGCGTTTCGGTCAACGTATTCAACCACTGCTCCACGCACCCGGCTGACGTCGTGTGGGCCGGGCTCTCGACAAAGCACATCCGCCAAACCCTGGAACAGCACCTCGATCTGGATCGGTTGCGGCGCGCCTGGATGGCTGTCGCGCCCGTGAACTATTTAGAAAGGTTCGTGGCCAAGAGACAGAAGTCGCTGTTCATCTATACGGCTTACGACACGACGTTTCCGCCGGAGCTTTCGCGCGAGATCCTGGCCAAAATGCGCGAGTACGCCGTGGATCACAAGGTAGTGGTGCTGCCGTGCGGCCACTATACGCTCGGCGAGGCGCCGTTCAAATTCATCGACGGATATCACATTTGTTCGTTTTTGAAGCGGAGTCTGTAAACCGCCGGCTCACGCGCGCGGCTCCGTCACGGTTTTATCTTTGGCGTAGCACAGGGCATCGAGCTTGCATTGGGCGCACAGCGGTTTGCGCGCCACGCACAGTGCGCGTCCGTGGTAAATGAGCTGCAGCGGGAATTCGAACCACTTCTCGCGCGGGATGACCTTGATCAGATCCTGCTCAATCTTGACCGGGTTGGTGTTTTTGGTCAGATCCAGACGCTGCGCATTGCGCGCGACGTGCGTATCCACGACGATGCCTTCATGGACGTTATAACAGGCGCCTAAGACGACATTGGCGGTCTTGCGCGCGGCGCCGGGTATGGTCAGCATCTCGGCCATGGTTTTGGGAATTTCACCGCCGAAATCCGCCAAAATCTTGCGAGCCGCGCCGATGAGCGATTTCGCCTTGTTGTTGAAAAATCCGGTGGAACGGATGGCCAGCGCCAGTTCGGCCTGAGGGGCGGAGGCGAAGTCCTGGATGGTGGGGTATTTTTCGAATAGCCCGGGCGTCGTCTCGTTGACGCGCTTGTCGGTGCACTGCGCCGACAAAATGGTGGCCACCAGCAGTTCCCAACAATTGCGGTGGTGCAGGGGCACCGCGGGATGAGGATACATACCGTCTAGCAGCTTGAGAATTTTGCGCAGCCGCGCCGCGCGCTCGGCGGCGGTTTTAGGCTTGGGAACCAGCTTGGGAGGCGTTGCCCGTGGGGCTGTCTGGGGGGTCGCTTTCGATGCCACGCCGTTATCATCGCATGATGGCCGGGGCATGACGCCCGGGGCATGACGGCCGGCGGATTCGGCGGGCTTACTCGCGTCCGATCAGAACCTGGGTTCGCAGGCTCTGCCAGTCCGGAATATCGGAAGGTTGAAGGGGCGAATTTACATCCACGCGGATCTCCCTGGACTGCTCCGGCCCGAGCGAGGACACGATACTCGACACTGTAAACAAAGGCGCATCGGTAGCGGCATCCGCCGAGCTGACCGCGAGGTGAATGTCCAAGCCGGTAATTTCGCTCGCCGAGTGATTGATCACGACGAACTGAACCTGCGGCTTGCGCCGGGGCGGCGTGAGAATACGGATGCCGGCCACTTCCACCGACCGCGCCGCCGGGTGCTCCTCGTCCACGCGGAAACGGGGGGTGGATAGGATTTTTTTGATCGGCGCGGGCAAGGCAGCGGAAATGGGCGTGCCGCCGCGATCCTGCCCGTAGTACCGGACAACGCCCAGCAGCGCCAACAGGAGGACGCCCACCATGGCGAAAGGCCAGAGCGGCATTCGCTTCCGAAGGGCGCGAAAGCCAGCCGGCTGCTGGCCGAAATTGAGAAGCTGGGGCGGAAGCGTTGGACCGGCCAGCGTCGGCGCTCGCGGTCCGATGAGGGCGGCGCGCCCGCCGCTTTCGGGCTCGACGGCGGTGAATCTCGGCTTGGCCGTCCCCATCCACTGCTCACAGGGAGGCGCCGGAGCTTGGACGATTTCCGCAGGTGCGGACAGCAGGAGTGTTCCCGGCTGTTCGGCGAAGGACGACTCAATCGCCTGGACGCCCCGGCGATCGGCCTCTTCGGCCTCCCTCTGCAGTCCCCGCAAAAGCGCGGACAGGGATTCGGCCGGTGTCAGACCCGACGGCGCGGAGGCGGGAATGCCTGCAAGATACGCTGACGGCGCGACGATGTACCCGGCGGAGCCGGTTGCTGTACGCGCGAGCAGACGGGGGAGAGGCGCGAGCCCGGAGGGGGCAATGTGGCTCGAATCGGCCAGGGGCAATTCCGG
>JASIGB010000073.1:0-2936 GCA_030045355.1 Bryobacteraceae bacterium | reverse complement strand
GCGGAGATGTCGCTGTCGTCCTACACGCTGTCGCTGTTCCACGAAAATCCGCCGTTCATCGCCATTCCTATTTTCCCGTCGCGCATGTTCCGGCACTCCTGCATCTTCGTGAACGCGCACAGCGGCATTCGCGAGCCACAGGATTTGATCGGCAAACGCGTCGCGAGCCCCGAATATCAAATGACCGCCCCGGTCTGGATTCGCGGTATCCTGAGCGACGAATACGGCGTGCCCGTCACAAGCCCCAGGTATTTCACGGGCGGCGAAGAGCAGCCCGGCCGCCCGGAGAAAATCGCGCTCTCTCTTCCGCCCGAATTTCGCGTCCAGCCCATCGCGCCGGACAAAACGTTATCGCAGATGATTGATTCGGGCGAGATCGACGCCCTCTACACGGCGCGCGCGCCCTCCACCTTCGGCCGCTCCGCCAACGTCCGCCGCCTCTTTGAGGATTACCCAACCGTCGAGCGCGCCTATTATCTCAAAACCAGAATCTTCCCCATCATGCACGTCGTCGCAATTCGCCGCGACGTATACGAAAAACATCGCTGGGTCGCGCAATCGCTGGTGAAAGCATTCACGCTCGCGCAGCGCGAAGCTTACGAAGATCTGCGCGAAATGGGCGCGCTCAAAGCCATGCTGCCCTGGCTGGTCCAGCACGTCGAAGACACCGAAAAACTGATGGGCCGCGACTTCTGGCCCTACGGCCTCGAACCCAACCTGCACGTGCTCGCAACCTTCCTGCGCTATTCTCACGAGCAAGGCCTCTCCAAGCGCCTGCTCGCGCCGGCCGAGCTCTTCGCGCCCGAATCGCTCGAGTCTTTTAAGATTTAAGGCCGTGACGCGCTCGTGGACGCTCAGCCGCGGCGATCTCGACGTTACCATCGCGCAAGTCGGCTTCAATCTGGCCCAGATGGTGATCCCGGTTTTCCTGCTGGTGCCGGTAGGCATTCCATCCGCGTTCAGCCTCGCGCATCTATTGCCCGGCTACGCGCTCGGCTTCCTGATCGGTTCGCTCGGTCTGGTGCTGCTCGCCGCGCGCTTGGCGAAACGCGAGAACCGCGGCGACGTCACCTCGCACGTCTACGGTAACAATGTCCCCGCCATCATCGCCTACACGCTCTCCATCATGCTGCCGGTGTACCTCGAAACGCACGACCCGGTCCGGGCCTGGCAGATCGGCGCAGCGGCCGTCGCCTGGACCGGCATCATCAAGCTCGCCGCCGCGCCCTTCGCGCGCGCGTTCCGCAAATTCATTCCCGTTCCCGCCGCCATGACCGTCTTCGGCGCGGCCATGTATAGCTATCTCGCGCTGGTCCTGTTGCAGCGTGTCTTCGATCAGCCGCTGATCGGCTTGATCGCGCTCGCCATTATCCTGACAACCATCCTCGCCAACCTCCCCATTACCCGCTGGCGCATTCCACCGTTCATCGCCGCCTGGATCGTGCCGCTCGCCGTCGCGCTCGCCATCGGCTACGTTCATCCGGCGTGGTCCGGATTTTCGCTCCAGCTCCCCTTCGCAGTCACGCCCGAACCGCTCCGCGCGATGCTTTTGGCGCTGCCTTATCTCTCCGTCATCGCGCCCATGGCGATTTATCATGTCCTGCAAGATATCGCCTCCGTCGCGGGCGCCGCGGCCGCCGGCGACGATTACGACGCTCGCGCGGTGCTGGCTTGGGACGGCCTGGGCACGCTGGTCTGCGGACTCGCCGGCAGCGTCATCGCGCCCGTCATCTACGCCATTCACCCTCCCTACAAAGCCATCGGTGCGCGCATCAGCTTCGCCTTCTGGACGCCGGTAGTGTTCCTCGCCGTGGTCGCCAGCGGCCTCAGCGTCTTCGTCGCGCAACTGTTCCCCTGGCCGATTCTCGCCGCCATGATCGCCTATATTTCCATCGGCGTCGGCCTCGCGACCCTCCGGCGCGTGGACGCCAAATACTGGGGCGCGGTTTTGCTCGGCTTCGTTCTCCCCGCCGGCGCGGTGGTCGCCACGGCGATCAATTCCGCGCTCCCCGCACTCCGGCTCTCGGCCGCGGCTCCATCCGTCGAAGCCGCGCTCAACCGATCCATCTACTGGTCGTCAATCTTGGGATTAGGAAACGGATTCCTGTTTCTGGTCCTGGTGGTCGCGTCCGCGATCGCCGAGTTGATCGATCGCCGATTCACCCGCGCGGCCGCCTGGTGCCTCATCGCGTCCCTGTTCTCCTGGTTCGGCTTGATGCACTCGGCGCTCATGCGCTGGGGCGCGCAGCCGAATTACGCTCTCGGATGGCTGGCCGCTGCCGCGATCGTTTACTCGGCCCGCTGGTGGAGAGGCGACCCGGCGAGTTCGTGACAGCCTTTGCGCGCCTGTTACGTTGGATGCTGAGCCGCGCGCGTAAGCAAGCGGATTTTTGGTCCGTATGACCGTCAGCACCGTCGGCCATTCTACCCACCCCATCGAAGAATTCATTCGTATTTTGCAGGCCCACGGAATCCGCCGCCTCGTCGACGTCCGCACCATCCCCAAATCGCGCCACAATCCGCAATTCCAGCGCGAGGCCCTGGCTCGCAGCCTCACTTCCGCCGGCATCGAATACACGCACCTCCCCGGCCTCGGCGGCCTGCGGCATCCGCGCAAGGATTCCATCAATAATGGATGGCGCAACGCCTCCTTCCGCGGCTATGCCGATTACATGCAGACGTCCGAGTTCGCCGAAAACCTGGACCGGCTGCTCGATATCGCCGCCCAAGCCCCCACCGCGATCATGTGCGCCGAAGCCGTCCCCTGGTGCTGCCACCGTTCGCTAATCGCCGACGCATTGACCGTTCGCGGCATCGGGGTCCGCGAGATCCTGAACGCCGCCAAATCCCAGCCCCACGCGCTGACTCCTTTCGCCAGCGTCCAAGGCCGACAAGTCACCTACCCCGGCAAACCCATCCAAACCAGCTTGATCTAA
>JASIGB010000761.1:0-4083 GCA_030045355.1 Bryobacteraceae bacterium | reverse complement strand
AATCGCCCCACTCCATCCCCCGCTCCATCAGCCATTGCGCTTTCGAGCGCGTGCGATTGTAGCCCGTGACCGCGTGCCCTTTCTCCAGCAGCCGCGCCACCATCCGCCCGCCCATCACGCCTAATCCCACGAATCCTAATTTGGCCATTCCATTCAGTGTACGAACTGGGAAGTGGGGCCGTATTACAGCTCGCGTTGCGGCTTATTTTCCCGGCGGTTCAGCTACGATGCAGGGCAGCCAGGACGCGCTTCGGCGTAAGGGGAAATTCCTTCATCCGTGCGCCCGTGGCGTCAAAGAAAGCGTTGGCAATTGCAGCGGCAGCCGCTGCCATCACTTCTTCACCCGCGCCGCTCGAAGGTTCGTTCAAGCGCTGCACGACGACCGGCGTCACTTGCGGGCATTCCTCGAAGCGCAGGATTGGATAGCTGGCCCAATCGAGACTTGTGACGTTGGTTTTCGAGAACGTCACTTCCTCATGGAACATGCGGCTGGCAGTCTGCACCAATTGCCCGCTGATCTGGCTTTCGACATTGCCGGGATTGACGACAAGTCCGGCGTCGATCGCGCCGTACAAATGCTTGGCGACCACTTTGCCCGTCGATTTGTCGACCTCGATTTCCGCGACGGCCGCGCCGTAGGAGGCCAGGTGCGTGCCCATCCCGATGCCGCGCCCAGCGACTACTTTCGCTTGCGAGAGATTCGAAGCGGCGGTGCGCGGTGTCCAATTGGCGGCCTTCGCGGCTGCATCCAGCACGCCGAGCCAGCGATCGTCCTTTATATTGCGGCGCCGAAATTCGTAAGCATCCAGCTTCAGCAGGAACGCCAACTGATCGATCGCCTGTTCGGAAGTGAAGGCGAACGAAAGATCCAGCGGCGAGCGCAGCCAGGCGCCTTTCAGAAAACCGAGACCGGGCACGTGATGATTCACCAGCCGAATGTTGGGAATTTCGTACATGCCGCCGCAACACCGCGGATTCACCTGCATCGCCGGATTGGGCCGCCACTCTTCGGCGGACTTTCCGAACGCAAGCTGCTGCGACGTTTCCACGTTGCTCCAATGATGCTGCCAGCCCTCGTATTCATAGCCCACGATTTTGCCGTCGGCGTTCGCGGCAGCGCGAACTTCACCCAGGTGCGCGGGGCCATAGTTGTCCCATCCGTGTTCATCCCAGCGCATGAATTGCAGGCGCACGGGCTTGGCTGCGAGCTGGGAAAGAATGGCCGCGGCTTGCGCGACGTCGTCATAGCAGCTATGACCGTACGTTCCGGAGCCCTCGTAGTACTGCACGCGGACCTTGTTTTCGGGCAATCCGAGCAGAGGCGCGAGAGTGCGGCGCGTGCCGTAGACATCCTGCGTGGAACACATCACCAGCGCCGAATCCGGCTTGACGTCAGCGAGCGCGCAGTTGGGTCCGAAAGGCGCGTGCGCCTGATAGGGCGCGCGGCACGAGTATTCCACTTTGTGTGGCGCCGCGCCGATGGCGTCAGCGGCATTGCCGTGTTCCAGCACCGTGCGATCGTCGGTCTTGGCGGCGCGCATCGCATCGTACACCGCGTCGCTGCCTGAAAGCGAGGGCGAGGAATCCCAGGTGATTTTCAATTGCCGCGCCGCGCGCACCGCGTCCCACTCGTTCTCGGCCACCACGCCTACGAAATCGGCCTTGCGCAGTACGCGCGCGCCGGGAATGCTGCGGATAGATGCTTCGTCCACGGCCAGCACTTTCGCCCCCGCCCCATAGGCACTCTGCCCGCGCGGCCGCACCACCCGCCCGTGCAGCATCCCGGGCACGCGGACATGCTGCATGTATACATACCTGCCGCTGACTTTATCCGGAAGGTCGTTGCGCGGAACCGGTGTCCCAACCACTTTATATTCCGCGGACGATTTCACCGGCGCCGAACCGGTGAAGGCCAGGTGGAACGGCTTGTCGCCGACCAGTTCTCCGTACGTCACCGTGTTCGCCGAGCCCGCCCCCGCACCCACAATAGATACAACGCCCTTCGAGACGGTGAGACGATCGGCCGGCGCTCCCAGCTTCTTCGACGCCATTTCGAGCAAAGCTTGTCGCGCCTCGGCAGCCGCGGTGCGCACCTGCGGTCCGCCGCGCTGGATGGACGCGCTCGAATAGGTCCCGCCTTGATTCGGCGTGACGTTGGTATCCAGGCGCACGGTGGAGAGCTGGCTCATGTCCATGTCCAGCTCTTCCGCCGCCACTTGAAGCAGCGCGGTCGAATTGCCTTGGCCGAGTTCGGCGAATCCGATGTAAACCGTCGCGGTGTTGTCGGCGTGAATCGCGAGCCAAGTATCCACTTGCTTGGCGTCGGGCGGACCGGCGATTGTTCCGCGTGCCCCTGCGCTCTGCGCCAACAACACGTCTCGGAGCGGAAAGCCGATGACCAGCGCCCCGCCGGCTTTCAAAAAGTCGCGGCGATGCCTCATGCTTTCGCCTCCGACATTATGCGCGACGCGCGCTGCACGGCCTGGATGATGCGCGGGTAGGTCCCGCAGCGGCACAGATGCCCGTTCATCGCGGTCCGGATCTGCGCTTCGCTGGGCTTGGGATTCTTCGCCAGCAGCTCGGACGCCTTGACGATCATCCCGTTGTAGCAATACCCGCATTGCACAGCCTGTTCGTCGAGCATAGCTTGCTGAACCGGATGCAGCGCGGGGACTTCCGCGAGCTTCTTCTGCGCCGCGTACCAGGCGGGAAGACCCTCGAGCGTGGTGACCGTTTTCCCCTGCACCGCCGACACCGGCGTGATGCAGGATCGCGTTTCCACGCCGTTCACCAGCACCGAGCACGACCCGCATTGCGCGAGCCCGCAACCGAAACGCGGGCCTTGCAGCATTAATTCATTCGAAAGAACGTACAGCAGCGGAGTGTCGGGAGCGGAGCGAACAGCGAAAGATCGCTCATTTACTTTGATTTTGAGTTCGCCGGCCATTTTGCGAGCTTATGTTACAGAGTATCAAAAGCCGGCGGAATCAGTCTTTTTTCCGATGCGCGCGCCGCGTGCGAAGAGGCATCCTGAAATCAAAAGGCGAAGCAAATGGCAACCGATCTTCAAACTCTCTCCCATGCATTAGCGGCCCTCGTCGAGCGCGCGGCGGCCAGTATCGTAGCGGTACATGCCCGGCGCGGCATCGGCTCGAGCGGCATCGCATGGCGCGATAACCTGATTTTGACCTCGAGCGAGGGTGTTCGCGCGGAGGAAGGAATCAAAATCCTGCTCCCGGATGGACGCATGACTGCAGCCCGCTTGCGTGGACGCGATTCGGGCACCGACCTAGCGCTTCTGGAAACGGACGCAAGCGTCCTTCCCCCACTCGAATTCGCCGATGACGGCGCTCTAAAGGCGGGTCAACTGGCGCTGGCGGTCGGCCGCACGGGCAACACCGGGCCGATCGCTTCGTTCGGAATCGTCAGCGGAGTTTCCGGCGAATGGAAAACCTGGCGCGGCGGCAGACTCGAGCCCTTCGTGCGGTTGGACATCTCGGCCTATCCGACGCTTTCCGGCGGCGCGGCGCTGGATGCGGGCGGCAAACTCATCGGAATGATCTCCACCGGCCTTTCGCGCAGTTCGGTCTTCGCGGTGACGCGCGGAACCGTCGAACGAATCGCCGGAAAATTGAGCCAGCAGGGCTACGTGAGCCGCGGCTTTCTTGGCGTCGCGCTTCAGCCGGTGATGTTGCCTCCGCAGCTGCGCGATCATCTGGGCCAGGATTCGGGCGTCATGCTGCTGGGCGTCGAGCCCGAAGGTCCCGGCGCGGCAGGAGGATTGGTGATGGGCGACGTGTTGGTCTCAGGCGACGGCACGCCGCTCACACAGCCCGAAGCGCTGGCGGATCTTCTGGAGCGGACGCCGCCCGGCCAAGTCGTCAAGTTCAAGGTGTTGCGCGCGGGCGTCCTGCAGGATGTCGAGGTGCGCGCGGGCGAACGGCGCGGGCGTGGGAGGCAAAGGTGAGGGCTTCATTAACCAATCCCACGCTCGGCGAGGTGATCGAAAAACTCCGCCGGTCCACGGTCGCGGTGACGGCGCGTCCGAGCGGCGGAGGATCGGGAGTCATCTGGGCGCCCGAG
>JASIGB010000760.1:0-6576 GCA_030045355.1 Bryobacteraceae bacterium | reverse complement strand
TCAAGCTCAAGGGCGCGGATATAAAGGATGCCCAGGCGCTCATGCGGCATAGCCGCGCCAGCACAACGCTGGATTACTACCAGCAGTTCGTGACCGAGTCACAGAGGAGGGTGGTGGACGGGCTGGTGAACTAACGGCTTATTCCATTACCATTCCAAAATTATGGGCGTTTCGAGAGGGAAAACAGAGGTTAAGGTGAAGGGGCTCAATCAGTTGCACTTGAGCGAATCCAGCCCTGAAAAGGCTGGCGTCGGCGGTTCGATTCCGTCCCTGGCCACCATCCTAAACCGCTGATTCGCATTCAGTTACTTACCTGCCCTTCCGCCTGTGCCAAATCTGTGTCGTCGATTTTCCGAATCAGGGTATTCTGACGGCCCTGATACTCTTCGGTCCACTATCGGATTGGGGCCGCGTTTTGCCGTCTGCACACATCAGGCACAAAAATCGTCCTCGAGGAAGTGCCGATCCCGAAACAAAGATGCCGGCCAGCGAAAGTGCCGTTGCCTTTTGTGGGTACAAACGTTTGGCCTTTCGAACCCCCGGCGAGTTGCTCAACCACACGGTCGCCAGAGTACTGAACCTTTGCTCGAGCCAAAGAACGGACCCATCGTGGCAAGCCAATGCGCTTGGGACACGTCGAAGCAGCATGCTGAAGCCGTTGATCGGATCATTACCTGACGTGGTTGAGCGTGGTCTCTACAAAATCGCCCAGCTGCTCGGCGCTGAACTGGTTGCCCTCGAGGTTGGCCGCCAGTTTGCCGGCGCGGTCAATGACAAGCGTATGCAGGGAATGCGCCAGAGACCCCTCATCTGGCCAGAAGTTCAGGCCAAACCTGCGGCACACCGCCTTTACCTCAGCGGGTGTTCCAGTCAAAAAGTGCCACGAATTGGCGTTGGCGTTCCAGGTGCTCGCGTACTTCGCCAGGACCTCCGGCGTGTCGTGAGCCGGATCGAAGCTGATGCTCAGCAACACCAGATCGCTGCCCATCCTCGCCGCGAAGCGCTTCTGAACGCGTCCGAAATTGTTGGACAGCCGGAAACAAAAATCCGGGAGCGGACAACTGGTGTAAATGAAGGTCACTCCCACCACCTTGCCCGCGAACCGTGAAAGGCTCACGCGCTGCCCGGTCTGATCGGTGAGCGTGAAGTCCGGCACCGGCTCCCCGATGGCAATCGGCGCCGGCGGAGGATTCGCTTTGTCGAGTCTGGCCAGCATTTCCAGCCGGCGAACCAGCAGCGGTTCCTGCGCCAGATTTTCGTATTCATGAAGGCGAACGTTCTCGGCATAGGAGCGATCTTTTTCCACGACCAGTGTAAAATCCACAAACATACTGGGCTTCAGGCCTTCGAGGGCTTTCGACTCGCGTACCACGATCGGCATCACCATGGCTTTCATGTACCCGGGGACAGCCGTACAGGATGCGACAAAAGTTCGATGCGGCTTGTCTATGCTCAGGATCAGCGCGGTAACCGGGTAGCGCGCCGCCGCGGCAGCGCCGACCTCATCTACAAAAAAACAAGCCGCAAGGGCCAATAACAGCGCGCCTTTCATGGAACTCTCTTCGCGCCCCCCAGGCGCACCCGGCGACGCTCCAGCTTCGTGTATTCCGTGGCAAACTCTTTGATCTCGATAAACTGGTTCTTTCCCACGTTGGAAAATGTCTGCGGCGTCCTGCTGCCTCCGGGCCATAATATTTCGATGCTCACGTTCTGCGCCGATTTCCCTAACCCGATATGCTGCTCCAATGGCGATGCGCCGAAGGATCCTCCGCTGTTGACGGTGCGATAGATGGAGCGCACGGCGCCGGTCTGGTCTTTCACGGTTACTTTGATCCGGGCTCCGATCGCGGATCTGTTTGCCTTCACTCCCACCAGCTTCAAACTGATCCAGTCATTGCCATTGCCGGGGTTTTCGAACAGACGGAAAGCATGGCTGTCCCCGGGGACTGCGCCGCCGATCGAAGTAATGATGTCTTCATCGCCGTCGCTGTCGATGTCCGCGAAGGCGACACCGTGTCCCTTGTGCAGTTCGCCCGTGCCGGAGGAAGCCGTGACGTCGACAAAGGATTTTCCCTCCTTGTTGCGGAGCAGCACATTCGGGAGCAGCGAGGCATACGAAGGATTTCCCGTGCCGAGATAGATATCTAAATAGCCATCGTTGTCCACGTCGCCGAAATTCGCCCCCATGGGCATGAAGACCTTGTTTAGTCCGGTCTCTTTGGAAACGTCCTGGAACTTTCCATTCCCCAGGTTGCGGTATAACTTCATGGTCCCGGCTTTTTGCGCAAGCCCGAGGTAAGTCGCCATGGTTTCCTCGATCGACGCGTAAAAGCTCCCGACAAACAAGTCGGGCCAGCCATCGTTGTCGTAATCGAAAAACCACGCCCCAAACCCCCTTCCGACGCCGGGTACGCCGGCCTGGCTGGCGATTTCGGTAAATGTCCCGTTGTGATTGTTGTGGTAAAGAAAGTTGGCGCCATTCTGGTTGGAAACGTAGAAATCCACGTAGCCGTCGTTGTCGTAATCGGCCGCGGCGACCGCCTTGGTGAAGGCGCTCCGGTCGATACCCGCGGAATGCGAGATGTCCGTGAAGGTGCCGTCGCCATTATTCAGGAAGAGCTGGCTGGGGCCGGTCTCGTTGCCCACGAAAAGGTCGAGAAAACCGTCGTTGTTGATATCGGCCCACGCCGCCGCCTGTGTATTTGTAGCCGGAGTCGCGAGCCCGCTCTCTTTGGTAACATCCGTGAAAGTCCCGTTGCAATTGTTGCGAAGCAGCGACTTGCGCTGCGCCACGTTCTGCGACTGCCATGCTCCCCGCAAAACCAGAAGGTCGGTGCACCCATCGTTGTTGTAGTCGGCTTGCACCAGGTTCAGGGCGACGCCCAACTGGTCGCTGAGCCCGGCTTTTGCGGCCTGATCGGTGAACGTTCCGTCTCCGTTGTTATGGAAAAAGTGCATCGGTTCGCAGGCATCGTAGGTCGAGGTAACCACGTCAAACCGGCCGTTATTCTCGAAATCGTCGACCGCCACGCCGGAAGCCATCGCAAACAGATTCAGCCCTGCCTGAGGAGCCACATCGGTGAAGCGTCCGATGCTCTCACTGGATCCAAATGTCGCGAGTGGCAGCAGGTATCGTGGCGGAACGCCGGAGGGGTGCTTCCCCAGCGTCATGTAAACCAGGTTCAGCAGCCATTTCACTTCGAGATCATCGGGCTTTCGGTCGAGATACTTCGTGAAATATTCAATGGCTTTCGCCGAGGCGGCTGTTTGCGTGTAATGGAGATCCGGACGAATCGGAAAAATACACCGCTCACCCGGATGCCGATAGACGTCGTTGTCCATCTCGGATTTGTGCAGGTAACCGACCCCCAGCACTTCTTCCATCAGCGGCACAGCCCGTGGAACATCCGCCAGGGCGATCCGATAGGCGATCTCCCACTCCGCGACAGCGTGGGCCATATCGCCCTGATAAGCGTAGAGCTGCCCCCTGGTCATGTAAACATCCAGGGCGTCGTTCGGCCTTGTGGACTTGGCGTGCAGCGGGCTCTCTTTGTTCGCCGGGTCCACCAGCGCGTCCAGCTCCTTCATGAGCGTCAACGGCGACTGACGGTAGGCCTCGCAGACCGCATGCAAGTCCTGGCTCCAGCCTTCCGGCATGGTGCGATGGAATAAACGCGACATGGCCTCATCCTGTCCGCCCACCAGGGGAGCCAGCCTGATGCTCCCTTCGGCGCTGATGGCGGCCTGGAGGGCGCGGTCGGCCTTCCCCAGATCCGCGGCCTCCGCGGCCGTCAACACCTGCAGAATCGCGTACCCGGATGGTAATTTAACGACGCTCGAAAGCTGCCCCGGTTGTACGGCGCGCAGCCCGTCTCGCAATTCGTCCCGCAGCGAGGCAGGATCGATTTTCCCCAGGAAGCCCCCTTCGGAGGATGTCGGATCCACGGACTCTTCGCGCGCCAGGACGGCGAAATCGGCGCCCGCCTTCAACCGGTTCAGAATAGCCTGCGCATCTTCGGCTGAATTCACCACGATCAGCCGCACCGCAATCGCGTTCGCATCATCTCCGTTCGCGCAACCCGCGAAGAAAGGATTAGAACGAGGACGACGACCGCCACTGGATACGCAGTCTGGCGCAAGACTTTCACGGAGAAATGCATGGTGGGGGGCATGATTATACCGCCAGGGAAGGCAACGCTTTTGCGGCAGGACGCCAGCCGTTCGCCTTGATTAAGATCAAGGGTGTGACCCAAGTTGCGCCAACCCCTGGTCAATCTGCGCCAGCAAGTTGGGAGGGCCTGACTGGACTACCAGGGGCCGGGCTTGTTTTAGACGCTCGATCGCCTTGGCCGGGTCGCCGGTGTTGGCGTAGGCTTGCGCCAGGGTCATCAGGAAGAGAGGCGTGACCTTGTCATTTCGGTCGAGGGCAGGGAGCAACACGGAGATGGCATCACGGCTACGGCCTGTAGTGATCAGAAGCTGGCCCAGCATCAGCCGGGCTGGACGAAACGAAGGATCCACCGACAATGCGAGGCGATAATGTTCGATCGCCTCGGCAAGCCGATGCTGCCTCATCAATATATCCGCGAACCAGGCCTGAGCCTCCCCGTCGTCGGGTTTTAATGAGATCCCTTTCTCGATCGCAGCAGCGGCCGCTCCATATTTACCCTGGCTGGCAAGAGCAGTGCCATAGTACAGATAGACCTGCGGAACATCAGGGCTGACTCGGCTGGCGGTCGCGTAGAGGGCCT
Source organism: Bryobacteraceae bacterium (assembly GCA_030045355.1). Classification (GTDB taxonomy): domain Bacteria; phylum Acidobacteriota; class Terriglobia; order Bryobacterales; family Bryobacteraceae; genus Palsa-89. The sequence goes on along the minus strand of JASIGB010000760.1, from coordinate 1,825 downwards.
CCACTTCCTCCGGAGACGACTGGTTCGGGAACTGAGCCATATATAGAAGGTTCACGAGACAATCCGGGTTGTCCGGATGGCGCGTCAAAACCTCCTTATAAATCCGCGATGCCTCGTCGAACTGTCTATGATCCATGAGCCGTTTGGCTTCGGCCAAGCGATTTTCAATACCGGTCGCCAGCTTCAGGACTTCGCGGAGCAACCCGTCCTCCGATGGCGGGTTCCGGCCTTTGTAGCTCTCCGCCAACCGGTAGTTTTTCTCGGACTCTGCGTTGTGCCCCAGCCTCCTTCCGGCTTCCGCCAGGCCGAACCATGCGGCCCCGTATGTTGGGTACGCCTCCGAAGCCCGGCGGTAGAAATCTTCCGCCGCAGTGAAGTCCCCTTGCGCGAACTTAAGCCGCCCCAGGGTGTAGAGCGTCTCGGCTGAGCCGGGATTTTGCGCCAGTAGCGGCTCGAGCACAGCGTCGCTTTCCCCGAAACGTCCCAGTTTCAGGAGCAGCGCCCCGCGCTTCAGGATAGCGGGCGTATAGTCCGGGCGGATACGCAATGCGTCTGAAACTGCAGCCAGAGCTTCATCCGGCCGGCCCGCATTTTCCTGCGCAACAGCCAGATAATATCGCCATGCGAATTGGTTAGGGTCCAGACGAATGGCCCGTTCGTAGGCGAGCGCGGCGGGCGAATAAAGCGTGTGGGCTTCGAGCACCATACCGAAACGTCCGGAAGCTTGCGCACTCTTGGGCTGTGCCGTGGCCTCGTCGCGAGCCTTCTCAATCGCAGCGCGCACGTCCGGGTCGAGACCATCCAGGGAAACGGCCGGGATGGGCGGAACCGGGCGGGAGCAGGAAATATCGAAGACCCAAATCAATAGCGCGGCTAAGGTCCCCACACTAATTGCCGCCGTTCCCCGCTTCACAATTTGACCTGATGTTATACCTTGTGGGATTGTGTTGCAAGTGAAATCGCGGTATTTCCTGCTCGCGCTGCTTGGCCTTTGCATCTCGTGCAAGCCCTCCCCGCCGCACAGCGCTCCCCTCTTTGAGGATGTCGCCAGACAGAGCGGGATCGATTTCTGGCAGTATTCCGGCGCGACGGGAGAATACCTGTTACCTGAAGTGATGGGGTCCGGGGCCGCGCTAATCGATTACGACAATGACGGGGATCTGGATGTTTTTCTGGTCCAGGGCTATCCGGTCGGTCCGCGGGGCAATGCCTTGGTCCCGGTACCCGCGGGATGGAAACCCGGCAACCGTCTGTTCCGCAATAACCTCAATCCCAGCGGCAAACTCAGCTTCACCGACGTTACCGAATCGGCCGGCCTGGGGCATGCCGATCAGGGCATGGGCGTCGCGGCTGGTGACTATGATAACGACGGCTACACCGACCTTTATGTCACAAATTACGGGCACAACATTCTTTATCACAACAATGGAAACGGCACTTTTACAGACGTGACCGCAGCCGCGGGAGTGGCCTCATCCGGCTGGTCCACCAGTGCCGCGTTTATCGACTACGATCGGGACGGCCTCCTCGATCTGGCCGTGGTTCACTACGTCGAGTTTCTGGGCGGCCCTTGTTTTTTGCCACAGGGTTCAAAGGACTATTGCGGGCCGAAGCCATTTAAACCAACTGTGACGCAACTTTTTCACAACCTGGGGAACGGGCGATTCAAAGACGTGACGGAAGAAGTGGGCCTGAACGCCAAAAGGGGGCCGGGGTTGGGTATTCTGACCGGAGATTTCGGTACAGACGGCTATCCGGGCTTCCTGGTGGCCAACGATGGCGCGGCCAATCATCTCTGGATCAGTTCTCCGCGCACGCCGCAATC
>JASIGB010000072.1:0-3845 GCA_030045355.1 Bryobacteraceae bacterium | reverse complement strand
CCAGCCCCGAACAAGTGCGCGGCGCGGCTCAAAATACGGCTACCGATATCTATTCTCTGGGCGCGATCCTGTATAAGCTACTCACCGGCGGTTCGCCGCGCGCCGCCTGGGCCGATACTCGCGAAGCCATGCTCGCAGCCATCTGCACCCAGGAGCCGGCCCCGCCAAGCCGCGTTCGTAGTGTCCCTCGCGATTTGGACTTCATCGTGAGCAAAGGGCTGCGCAAGGAGCCCGAGGAGCGTTATCCTTCGGTGGAAGCCCTGGCGGACGATGTTCGCGCTTTCCTCGAATCACGGCCGGTGCGCGCGATCCGGCGATGCGTGGTACCGGACACGCAAATTCACGCGGCGATATTGGGTTCCGCTGACAGCGGCGTCCCTCGTAGTCCTCAGTCTCGCGGCTGGCTTGTATATCGCGAATCGAGAGCGCGCTATTGCGCAGCGGCGGTTCGTGCAGGTTCGCCGTTTAGCGAACAAGGTTCTCGGTCTCGATGATGTGCTCAAGTCCCTTCCGGGATCCACTCAGGCGCGCAACGAGATCGTCGCCATGTCGCAGGAATACCTGGAAGGATTGAGCGCGGATACGGGAGCCGATCGCGAGTTGGCCTTCGAAGTGGCGAGCGCCTACAATTGCTCTGGCCCGCGCGCAGGGACTGAACAATGTCGATAGCCTGGGTAACGCCGCTCAGTCCGACATCAGTTTGGGGAAAGCGCAGGCCCTCCTCGACGGAATCCTGAAGGACGAACCGGGAAACCGAAAAGCGCTTCTGTTGTCGGGGCAGGTGGCTGAGAATCGGATGATCCTTGCAAGCAACGACCACCGGCGCCAAGAATCCCTGGCACAGGCTCGCATAGCGGCAATGCGCACTGATTCGTTGTTGGCCCTTGGCGCTCTATCGAGAGAAGAGCTGATGACTGCTCGCCGTCGATTCTTAAACATCGCATGGGCTTACAAGAACCAATACGTTTACCGGATGCGGTCCGATATGTGCAGCGTTCTCTGGAAATTGCGAAAATGCTGACGGCGTCCCAGCAAACCGTCGTCGTTTATCCCCTGAGCGAGATCGCGGATTCGCTGCGCTTCTCAGGCAATCTGGAAGGGGCTTCTGAAGCTATTCGGGAAGTACAGACCGCCGCGGAAAAGATGCCGAACTTCGATGATTTCCCGAGTCGCTTGAACCTGGAAGGGGTGTTATTTCGCGAAGGCGTAGTTCTAGGCCAGGATGGCAGCGTCAATCTCGGACGGCCGGAAGAGGCCGAGGCTGCGCTGGAGCGGGCCGTGGAGCTAAGTGATGCGTTGGCCGACCGGGACCCCCACGATGCAACCAGCCGCGCTCGCATGGCGGAGGCTTCGGGGGAGCTAGGGAAAATCCTCGCCCACACCGACCCCACACGCCTTGGCGGTATACGAAAAAGGCCTTTCGCGCGCGCGGGTGGCTCAAAATAGCACCATCGCCCGGCGATTGGAAGCCAGCCTGGAGGCTAGCACTTCTTATCCACTGATCCGCCTCCATCGGAGTGCGGAAGCCAAACGCAATATTGACCATGCCCTGCAGCTCCTGCGCGAGATGAAGGATTATCCATCGGACCAAATCACTCCCGGCAGCGAACCGGACGCGGTCCTTCGGGCACGCGGGGACTACCTCGCCGAGGCGGGCGATCGAGCGCAGGCAGCCGAGGTTTACCAGGAACTGCTCACCAAAATTTTGACGAACGGGCCGGATACTGATCACGACTTGGGCCAGGCAACCCTGGGTTCGAGCGCCTATCAATCGCTCGAAGCTCTCGACCGCAGATCGGGCGTTCCGATCAAGCGGAGAAGCTAGAGGCGCGGCGCCTGGATCTATGGCAGCGATGGAATCACAAGCTGCCGAACAATGCATTCATACAGAAGCATCTCGGCGCCATACAGAGATAAATCTCGGGTTCCAGCGGTCACGAGATTCGCAGCGGCGGCCACCAAAGATGCTTCTCGCGAGGCACACTTTGCGGGCGAAAGGAGCTGCGAGCGTCAATGACACGAAACGGAAGGTATCCGCTGGATTTTCGCCGGATGGCAGTGGAACGGACGAAACCCTGCGAGAACATTACTGCGCTGCCAGAGTTGGGCGGCGCGCGCAGAGCCAGTGCGCGCGCAGCCACGCTCGGCAAGGAGAACCGCCCGCCGGCCTGCAATACATAGGATCCCAAATTGGGTCCAAGGCAGAAATAGCCGCTCAACCCGGGAGCGGCTACTTAAAATCTAACTTCCTTTAGAATGCTTGGTGCGGTCGAGAGGACTTGAACCTCCACGAGATTGCTCCCGCTAGCACCTCAAGCTAGTGCGTCTGCCAATTCCGCCACGACCGCATTACGAAAAACTCGCTACTTCTTGTTCGCCGGCTGAGGTTGAGCCGGAGGGGGCGCCACCGGGGTGCTGCTCTTTTGCGCAGGCGCCGGAGCTGGAGCCGCCGGCACTGCGGGCGCCGTCGTCTTCGCCGGAGCTTTTACGTGCTCCAGGACGCTGCCCGTGGAGGCCGCGCCACGCTGGGCATGAATCGATAACGTGATCGAGGTGAGCATGAAGATCACCGCCGCGATCGTAGTAGCTTTCGACAGCAGCGTCGCCGATCCGCGCGGGCCGAATGCGGTCTGCGATCCCATGCCGCCGAACGCGCCGGCCAGATCGGCCGCTTGGCCGCTTTGCAGAAGCACAACCACGATCAAAAAGAACGACACGAGGACGTGGACCACGGTGATGAGAATAAACATACAAACTTGAGAAACGATTCGGCGGCCCGCGAACAGTAACCTTCGAGAGCAGGCCGCGACCCGAACTCCAGTATAAACTAAAAGCGTGACTCCCGTTGTACCCGCAGCACCGCTTCTCGGAAGCTGCCTCTTTCTGGCTGTTTCGGCCGCTCTGGCCGCGCCGCCCCCAACCGCCTCTGGCGCTCTGGAGACCGTGCTGTCGGGCAGTTACACCGCAGCGCCCGTGGCCCCCCCCGCGCAGTCCTCGGTGCTGAACTGGAATATCGATCGCGGCCAACATCTCGATCAGATCAAGGAACAGATCAGCGAACACCATCCGGATCTGTGCATCTTTCAGGAAGTGGATCTGGATGCCCGGCGGACGCATCGCCAGGACGTGGCCAAAGAACTGGCCGAAGCCTTCAAAATGAATTACGTCTTTGCGCCCGAGTTCCAGGAGTTGGGGCAAGGCACGGCCGAAGACCCGGCCTATCATGGCCAAGCCCTGCTGACGAAACTGCCGGTGCGGGCCGCGCGCATCATCCGGTTCCAGCACCAATCCGGGTGGTGGAAGCCGCGGCGCCTGCTCATATCGAGCCTTCCCGTGCTGCAGCGCCGCGAAGGCGGCCGGATCGCGTTGGTCGCCGAGCTCGATCACGGCGGCCAGCCGCTGGTAGTCTACGATCTGCATTTAGAGAGCAAAGGGACCGAGGAGCTGCGCCTGGAACAGCTCGAAGAGGTGCTGAGCGACGCCCAGCGCTACCCAGCCGGAACTCCCATCATCGTCGCCGGAGATTTCAATACGTTCTTCCCGCATTCCCGCCTGATTCCGCGGCTCCAAGAGGCTGGCTTTCGGAACGTGTTGGGCGAGCGTCGCGTCAAAACCCATGTTCTCCTGGGAGAGTTGGACTGGATTTTCGTACGGGGCTCCATGGAGTACGAGGGCGGCAAAGTACTTCGCGTGCCTGGATCGGACCATTTTCCCATCAATGTGACCCTACATTTGTAAGGACGTAACCTCTCGCGCGTCTAACGATTGGCGATTGTATGGATGTGATTCGTTACGCCGTCTTTGTCGCGGCGGCGATTACGGTTTGGGGTGCAGGCAGCGTTGGC
>JASIGB010000759.1:0-7293 GCA_030045355.1 Bryobacteraceae bacterium | reverse complement strand
TGGCGGGTGAGGACGAAGAGGGCGCCGGCGACATGCAATCGGCCCTGGCCCACACCCGGCAGGCGCTGGATTTCTGGACAAGCTCCGGCGACACTACCTGCCGCGGCGAAGCACTCCGGCAACTAGCGGACGTTCAGACCGCTACCGGACATAAGCGCGAGGCGGAAGAATCGGTGGTCTCGGCGCTGGCTCTGTCGCGCGCCGCGGGGGACGCGCCGGGCACGATGTACGGCTTGGTCATCGAGGGAGGGCTGCTCGAAGCGCGCGGCGAAATCGAGAAAGCGCGTGCCGATTTCAACGAGGCCCTGACGCTCGCCGAACGCACGGGCAAGCGGGTCCTCCAGTGCTCCGCGCTCACTTGGCTCGGCGAACTCGAATATAAGCAGGGCGATTGGAAAGAAGCGGTCCAATACGATTTGCGCTCGCTCGAAATTGCCAAGGCCGACGGAGAGCGGGCATATATTGCTCTTAACCTGAACGACCTCGGTGCGAATTACCGTCAGATGGCCGATATGCGCGCCGCCCTAAGCTACTTCGAGCAGGCGCTGCCCCTTCTGCGGGATGTTTCCCAGTCCCACTACGGAGCCGGCCTGTACAACATCGGCACCGCCTACATGGCGCTCGATGATGATTCGACGGCGCTCAAATACCTCGACGAGGCGTTGCCCGTTTTGCGCAAATCCGGTAATCCCCGCGGCCAGGCCTTTGCGCTGCAGGCCCTGGGAGATGTGTATGCCGGAATCGGCGACTACGACCGCGCCGAGTCCTATTACCGGCAATCGGACGAGCAGTGGCGCCAGGCTTCCGAGAAATCCGGTGAGATTTTTGCGCTTGCCGCCACCGGACGAATGGCTGCTCGAAGGCGGGAATTCTCCAAGGCGATCGATTTGTACCGCCAGGCGCTGTCCATCGCCCACGCGGCCGGCTATCAACTTCAGGAGGGAAGCACGCTGGGCGCGCTTTCCGATGCCTACTTTTCTTCTCCCGACCTGTCTGCGTCGCTCGATGCGGCCACCCAGCGCTTGGAGGTGGCGCGCAAGATTGCCGACTCACAAGAAGAGGGCCTGGCGCTCTACCAGCAGGGCCGCGCCTGGCGCGCTTTGCGCGATTCTCCGCGGGCTCGCCAGGCGCTGGAGCAATCGCTCGCTGTCCTGCAGTCCAGCGGTAACGGGGTGCAGCGGGCCAACGCGGTGTACGAGCTGGCCTCTATCGATCGCGATTCGGGAGAGCTCACGGCCGGCCGCGACCGCATTCTGCAAGCCCTGGACTGGCTCGAACAGGTCGGAGCCAACGCGGGAAACTCCGAATCGCGCATGCTCTTTGCCGCCTCGCATCGAAAAAGCTTCGACCTCGCCGTGGATATCCAGATGCGCCTGCACCAAACCGCTCTGGCGTTCGAACTCGCCGAGCGCGCCCGGGCGCGCGAGCTGGTGGATCTGATTCGCGCCGCCCGGCTGGACATTCGCGAGGGAGCCGATCCCGCGTTGCTGGCCCGCGAACGGCGAGTTCAGGAATTGCTGGACACCAAGCAGGAACGCCTGATGCATCTTCTCGATTCATCCCACTCGGCGGCCGAGGAGGCCCAGGAACGCCAGGAAATAGGTAGCCTTTTACAGCAATACCGCGATATTGAAGACGAATTTCGCCGGCAGAGCCCGCGCTATGCCGCGTTGATCGAGCCCCGTCCGCTTTCGCTCGCCGATGTTCAGGCCCAGTTGCGTGGATCGGGCGCCGCCCTGCTCGAATTCTGGCTGGGAGAAGAGCGCAGCTACGCCTGGCTGGTCACGAAAACCGGCGTTCAGGGCTTCGAACTGCCGCCGCGCGAGCAGGTGGAGAACGCGGCGCGGCGCGCTTATGCGACCCTCGACGCCCGCAACACGGACCGCCAGGAGTCTCTGGAGGCCAGAGCGCAGCGTCTGGCTGAGGCCGATCGCCAGTTCGCCGAATCGGCCACCGAACTCAGCAAGACACTCCTGGAACCCCTGCGCGGCCTATCCCGCCTGAATAGTTTATGGATCGTGAGCGATGGGGCGCTCGAATACTTGCCGTTCGCGGCGCTTCCCATTCCAGGCACGCATACGCCCCTGGTAGTTGCGCACCAGATTGTGAGACTTCCCTCGCTTTCGGCGGTCCGCGAAATGAGAAGCGAAGTCGCCAGCCGCGGCCCGGCTCGGCTCAGTGTCGCCGTTTTTGCCGACCCGGTCTTTCGCGCCGACGACGAGCGTGTGTCCAACCTCGCCGTCCGTCAGGCTTCCGACCCTCCGCGCGCAGCCTCCGACGTCGATCTGTTCCACCTGCCGCGATTATATTTTTCGCGCCAGGAAGCCGATGCCATCCGCGCGTTGGGTGGTCAAGAAGCGCGCGAAGTTCTCGATTTCGACGCCACCCGCGCCGCCGCCGAGAGCCCATCCTTGCGCGATTATCGCGTGATTCATTTCGCCACGCACGCCCTGGTGGACAGCAAGAACCCCGAGCTCTCCGGCCTGGTGCTTTCCATGATCGACCGCCAGGGACGCCCCGAAGACGGCTTCCTGAGGCTGCACGAGATATACAATCTAAAGCTCAATGCCGATCTAGTGGTGCTCAGCGCGTGCCGCACCGCGCTCGGCCCCCAGGTGCAAAGCGAAGGTCTGATCGGTCTGACTCGCGGCTTCATGTACGCCGGCGCCCCACAGGTGTTGGCCAGCCTGTGGAGCATCCGTGACAATGCAACCACCTCGTTCATGCAGAAGTTCTACGCTGCTTTGCTCGAGCGTCACGAGAGTCCCGAAGCCGCGTTACGCTCCGCCCAGCTTGCGATGATCCAGGATCCTCATTGGAACCAGCCCTATTACTGGGCTGCGTTCACCGTGCAGGGCGCGCGCTGATATTATCGGGTGATCGCCAAGTTGTAGTAGGCGGCCGCGGCGCTCCCGGCCTCGAGAATGAGCGTGTAGTGGCCGGATGGCAGAATGTCGGCCGGAATCCATACCGTGACCAAGGATGCCTGCGCCTGTGGGGCGACCGGTTCCTCCCGCCAAATTCTGCGCCCCGAGGTCGAGAGCGTCGCGGCATAAGGTCCACGTTTCTCCACTTCGCTCAGGTCCAAGTCCAGCCGCAGGATACGGGCGTCCCTGGGCACAACGATCGAACGTTCTCCCGCTCCCCCGCGCAAGCCGCCTGCCACCATGGACGCTGAGTAGATCCCGGCGCCCTCCGGCTGGGCGTTCTGCTGAAGCCTGGCGACCTCCCTACCGAGCTCGCGATTTCGAACCGCCATCCATAGGGTGGCGCCGGCCAGTATCGCGATGACGGCTGCCGCGGCGAGCGCCCACCACGAGATCCAGCGCCGCTGCCGGAGCGGAAACGCCCCCCGCAGAGCCGCCGCGAATTCCAGTTTTCGCCGCTGGTCTTCGGTATTCAGCAGATAACGTTCCACCTGGGTACGCTGGTGGCGCGGCAGTTCGCCACGCACGTAGGAATCGAACAATTCCGCCTCGGCAATGCACAACTCTTCGTTCAGCTCGGGTTCGACGAACCAACGCGCGGCGAAGTCCAGCCGTTCCGGCTCCCTCATTTCGTGCAGCAAATACGCGATCAACTCTTCTCTATTCACCATGCCTGGAACTCACGATTCATCACGCTGGCCTGAGATACAGCGAAATAGTTCGTCGCGGATGCGCATCGCGCGATTACGCAGCGCGTTGACCGAAATTCCCAGCCGGCGCGCGAGCGTGGCGCGGTCCTCGGTGTAATAGCGTTCGATCAGTTCGCGCCGATCCGATGGCAGGCGCTGTAGACATCGCTGCATGGAGTCCATCGTGGTCCAATCGTGGCCGGGCTGGACGGTCCCTTGCAGCTCCCGGACGGCCTTCTCCTGATTCTTTTGTGCGCGCTTGTGCTCCTGAATTACGATACGCGCAATTCCGAAGGCAAAACGATCCAAATGCGGAATCTCCGCGCCCTCCATTACTTTCCTGGCTAGCCGGTTTAGTACTTCATCGGCCAAATTATCTGCGCCATCGCACTGCTCCCACGTAAAAAGGTTGATCAAGCGGCGGCGCAGATCCTCGTACTTTCGCCCGGCTAATTCGCGGTCCGGCGCGAAAGCCAAGAGTAGAGCTTCCCAGGCCTCGCGGTCCAATTCCCAGCGCTTTCGTCCTGGGGAGCTCTGAGGATCGAAATCGGTCACGACTCTTCCGCAGAAATAGTACCAAATCGCCCGAGATGTTTAGCTTGTCTTCGACATAGGATTCAGAATGCGTCGACGCCGGGCCGTTCCTGGCGTGCCACGCTCGGTGAAGCAGTTCGATTTCTTTAAGGAGATTGCTATGATTCAGATCTTGCCGCGAACTTTTAAGGTTGATCTCCGGCTCGGGGCTTTGGTTGCCATTCTGGCGCTCGGAGCCATGCGGGTCAGCGCCAGTACCATTATTGCCGGCGACCTCAGCACCCAGAGCCCGCCCTTCGATTCGGGCACAGGCGATGCTTGGGCGGTAGGACTAAGCTCGAATATCGAGCTCGCGGTCGGCTTCCAGGATTCGTCTTCGTCGTCCTACCTGTTAAGTCAGATCCAGGTTGCCGACAACTTTTCCGTCTCGGACCCGAACTCCAGCAGCAATCCTGCTCTGAACGATCTGATTGTAACCCTCTGGGTGAACACAGTAGATGACCCAAATACCGCCACTGAATTGCAAACCTGGGATATCTCGGCGCCGGCCACGACCGGGCAGCCCGGGCAATTGTACACACTCGATTCGGCTACGCCCACGACCATCAATCCCGGCGATTACTACTTCATTACCGAGAACCTGACCCCCGACGGTTCCAATACCGCCGAATGGGGGTGGCAAGATAACAACCTGACGCCGCAGGAGAACGGCCAGTATTTTGGCACCTATGGTACGGCGGATAGCTTGAATTACAGCGACGATTCCACGACTGCGGCCTATAGCGTGAGCGGCACCCTCATCACAACTACGACCCCCGAGCCTGACAACTATGCCCTGCTGCTCGGCGCCGCATTCGCCGGCATTCTTATGTTCAAGCGCCGAAGCGCGCGTGTACAGGATCGCCGCTCATAGCAAACCGGCGCCGCCCTAACCACTTGGCCGTTTGTAACCAGGCACCCCCGCCGAACCGTCGTTTAGATTAAGATACGAAGAGAGGGTGCCTCACGATGCTTGATTCCATAGGAATGCCCGAACTGCTGGTGATCCTGGTAGTGGCCGTTTTATTGTTTGGCGGCAATAAGATCCCGGAACTTGCTAAAGGTCTGGGTGAAGGCATTCGCAATTTCAAGAACGCCATGAAAGAGTAATGGGTACCGGAGTAACGGCGAAGTAACTTCGGTGCCTGCCTAACGCGCTGGCGCGGCTTCTTCCAGATGTTTCTCCACCGCCTGCACCAGGTCTCGTGTGCGGACGGGTTTGGCGAGGAAATCCTGCATTCCACACTTCACTGAGCGGGCGCGATAGTCGTCCGAGCAGTTGGCCGTTACCGCGATGATGGGAGTCTGTACGTAGCCCGGCAATCTTCGAATCTGTTCGACCGTTTCGAAACCATCCCACCCCGGCATCTGCAAATCCATCAGGATCACGTCGAAGCGCGACCGCGCCGCCACCTCTAGCGCCAGTTTGCCGCTACCCGCGCACTCCACTTCGAACAATTGCCGCCGCAACGCGTGGCAGGCGATAGTTTGGGCGATGGCGTTATCGTCCACCACCAGAACGCGCCCCCGGCTTTTCTTGAGCTCGATGGGTGTGACGGCTACGGTTTCGGCAGCCAATTGCAACGGCAAGGTGACGGTAAACGTACTGCCGGCGTCCGGTTCGCTGGCGACGTCGATCGATCCATTGAGCAATGCCACCAGCTTCTTCACGACCGCCAGGCCCAGTCCCAGCCCGTTATGGTTCCGCGCGAGCCCGGTTTCCAGTTGCCGGAAGCTCTCGAAAATCTCCGCGAGCTGATGGGCGGCGATTCCGGCGCCTGTATCCCGAACCCGTACCGCCAACTCCACCCCGCGCCCACCGCTGGTGCGGGCCGAGGCAGCCACTTCCACCAGGCCCTCGCGCGTGAACTTTACCCCGTTGGCTACCAGGTGCCACACGATCTGCCGCAGGCGCACCGGATCGCCCATCACCATCTCGGGCAGGCTTGCGTCCAGGGCCGTCTCCACCCGCAGCCCCTTAGCTTCGGCTTTGGGCGTAAACTCGGCCGCCACGCCTGCTAGCGTTTCTCGAATCGAGAACTCGGTCTCCTCGAGCACCACTCGGTTCCCTGAGAGCGCTGAATACTCCAGCGTGACGTTCAGGATCTCGAGCAGATTCTCCGCGCACAGCCGCGCTGCGTCCACATACTCGCGCTGATCCTCCGTCAGACGCGTTTCCAGCAGCAGATCCGTCATCCCGAGAATTCCGCTGAGCGGCGTGCGGATTTCATGGTTTAGGCTGGCAAGGAACTGGCCTTGGACTTCCCGAAGATCGTCGTTTTTCAACGCGGTTCCGCCTATCTCTCTTAACTCTAGACATCGGCAAGGAAAGCACACGTCTTTAGCGGGTGTGCCGGCGCGCCGCGCCTTCAAAATACGAAAGCCGCCCACGCCAAAACCGGCGAAAGCACGGTCGTGAGCAGGCAAAAGAAGCAGTACGCGCCCAAGCGCGCCATATCGACGACACCGAGTACGTTCGCAACCACTGCCGCGAGCGCCACGCCGCGAACCGAGTATCGCACCCAATGCATCTGCGGACCGATCAGCGCGAGCAGAATCAGCAACCCGTACATTCCCGCTGCAATCAGACCGTCCGGGATTCCGAACGGGCGTGCGAACGGCGCATCCGCCACCGCTTCGCATCCGCCCTTCAGCAGCGGGCATTTCAGATGCTCCACCGCGCGTACCTGATATGCGCCCACGTACAACATCGCCGCCGCGCTAGCCGCGGAAAGGATCAACACGGCATTGCGGGCCGTCAACATGGCTTCGTGGCCGTGATGAGAGTGTAGCCGAGCAGGCCCGCCCGCACAGCGTGCGCCGCGCTCGCCGCCAGCGCGTTTGCTTCCCGAAACTCCACGCCCGGCAAATTCACTTTCTCCAGTTTCACCATCACTTCCGTGGCCAGCAGCCGGGCCTGGATATCGCGCACCATGCCCGCCAGCGCATCGTCGTGCGCCTCCGCAACGACGGAGTGAAACCCCGCCATTTCCAAATGCGCGACGTACTCGGCGGCAGGCCGCGCGTCGCCGATGCACGCGATCCAGGCCAGCAATCCGGTGAATTCCCCGGGCAGGTCGCCGGACCGCGTCAGGTCGCTCAGC
>JASIGB010000758.1:0-5552 GCA_030045355.1 Bryobacteraceae bacterium | reverse complement strand
GCGTGAGATCGGCCTCGCGCGCGAACGCGTGCAGATGCCGTACCAGGCACTCCATGATCGCCCTTAGGCGAGGATCAGAAGTACTAGACATTTGGTCCAAAACTACACTGGTAATGTTTTGCTCATGAATGGCCGGCATACCCGACGAGGAGCATGCGGGCTGCCAAAATCGGGCTTATTGGGCAGAGCTTAGCGCTGCGAGACTTCGTCCGGCGGCTGGTAATCGTGCAGAAGATTCTGGTACCCGTTCATCGCCAACCGGCACGCCAGGCTATCGCCGGCGAAGCGCGCGCGATGCCAGGTCTGTTTGGGCGTGTAGACCACGTCGCCCTGGTCGGCGATGAAGATGGGCAGATTCCCGATCTTGTACTCCATCTTGCCCAGCAGAACAATCCAGAATTCGCCGGATTCTTCATGGAAATGGCCCCAATTGGCGTCGGTGACCGGCGGCTGTTTCTTAGGATCGCCCAGGATAATATTGGCCACCGCGCGATCGTCGGCAATGAAGCGCCGCTGCTTCTCCGTGCCGGCCACCACGGCGTTGAAATCGATGTAGGGCTTGTTGCCTTGATCGTACTTGCCGCGGCCCTGGATCAGCACCTTCACGAATTTCGTGTTGTCCAGCGGGACCGGCGTCTCATCCACCGGGTACATAGTTTGCGCTCCGGCGATGTTCACTTCCAGGCGCAGCGAGGGTTGATCGCCCACCGTCTCCATGCCGTACACAGTGCGGTAGGGTACTTGCACCAGAAAGCCCTTCGACGCGATGAACGGCTCCTGCCCTTCGATGGTGAAGCGAATCTGGCCGTCCTCGACGATCCACCATTCGCGCGTGTCGGGATGGAAGCGGCGCGGCGTTTTCTCGCCCGGACCCATCGAAATGTAGTCGGCGTGGAGCAGGGCATCGCTCACCACGGTTTGGGTCCAATCGGCCTGTCCCTTGTGCTGCGCGAGCAAATCGGCGAGGCGCCAGATCGGCCGGTTGGGCGCTACCCAAGTGGCGGGCTGGGTTGGAACCGGCGCCCAAGCCAAGCGGTTGTCCTGCTGCGCCAATAATGGTGCGGCCAATGCGAGGGCGAGAATGGCGTATTTCACACGCTCACATTACCACTCGCCAAGCCCACGCACAATCCGGCGGGGCTTCGCTCTATTTCGGCGCGGGCCCGCGCACCACAGTGACCAGATCGTCCGGCCGGATGCGGCGCGCAAACGCCGAGCGGACTTCAGCCGCGGTCATCGTCATGTACCGCTGGGCGGCGCGAATCTCTTCATCCAGCGGCAAACTAAGCGCAGCGCGTGCCAACAGGGCTCCGGCGATCGAGTCCTCGCTCGATTCGCTGAGCGGAATCTGCCGCAGCAGCAACGCCTTCGCTTGTTGCATCTCCGAGGGCGTCACATCTTGCGTTTGCATGCGCGCCAGATCGCGCCGCACCAGCGCCGCGGCCTTGGAGACATTGGCCGGATCGCAGCCATAGTCCACGCTGAAGCTGGCGCGAGTTCGATTGGCATCAATCCTATCGTCGACGTTGTATACATATCCATTGACCTCGCGCAGGTCATGATACAGGCGCGTGGCGTAAAATCCTCCGCCCAGGACGTGATTGCCGAACTGCAGCGGATAGTAATCCGGATCGTAGCGGTTGATGGCCAATTCCTCGGAAAGCACCACGCTATCCTGGACGCTGGTCGGGTCGGCGACAGCGGCAGAGCCGGGTTTGTTGCGCGGCACCGGCGGCAGGATAATGTTGGGCTTCGGACCCACGGCCTTCCACGCGCCGAAACAATTCGCGATCTCCTTGCGCGCTTCTTCCGGCGTAATATCGCCGATCACCACGATCTCGGTCAAATCCGGGCGGAAAACCTTGTGGAAATACGCCTTCACGTCGTTCAGCGTGATGCTGGAGACGGTTTGGGGTGTGGCTTGGCGCAATTCGGGATCGTTCACCGGAAGCAGAGCTTTATCGAGCGCGCGGTCAGCGCGATAGGACGGGCTCTGTAGTTGTCCACCTACGAGTTCGGCGTCTTCTTTCCGAACCACGGACAGCGCGTCGGCCGGCAGCCCCGGGGTCAACTCGTTCGCCGCCAGAAGCTGAACACCGGGCGAGAAATATTTCTTCAAAACGCACAGCGAGAAGAAATGCCCGCCTGTTTCGCTCGCCGCGATGTCATCCAGAGCTTTGTGAAACGCCAGCCGGTCGAGCCGGTCCGTGCCATAGTCGAAAAGCCCGTCGATCACGTCGTCGATGCCGTCCTTGCCCGGCGGGGTCTCGAGGTCCGCCTGGTGCCGCACTTCGCCGATCACGGTCACGGTCGGGCTGATGGTCTCAGGCAGGACGATCAACCGCAGGCCATTGGGCAGCGTCATGTCAGACGGCTTGCCGGTGGGCGTGGGAATCGAGAGTTTCTGCAGCGCGGCCTCGGCCCAGGCCGGCAATGTCACGGCCGAAGTGGGCGGAAGCACGGCAGTCTCGCCTCCCCCGAATCCTTTCGCGGCCGAAGGCTGGCCGCCCGGCGTGGGCTTGAGCGTGGCGATGATGGCATTCTGTTGAATTAAGTAATTCTTCGCTACGCGGCGGACCTGATCGCTCGTCACGCGCTCCAACGCCTCCACGTCCTGGTCAGGGGACTCGCGCCCTTCCACGGCCACGGCATTGGACCAACGCGAGGCCAGGTCTGAGATGGAATTGCGCTGGAACTCGGCGTCAGACACTTCTTTACGGCGGGCGGCGGTTACCAGATCGTCCGGCACTCCGTTAGCGGCGGCATCGGACAGTACGCTTTCGATCGCGGCGATCACGGGCTGCGCGTCGGCCTGAGCGGGCAACGCGGCCACCGCGAACGCAACGCCCGCCTTGCGATACGATTCGCCCAGCGCGAATTCGGTGGCCAGCGCTTTGCCTTGCACCACCAGGTCATACAATTTGGCGCGATGATTGGCTAGAACGTCGCTCAAAATCTCCGCCGGCGCGAAGTCCGGGCTGTCGGTTCCCGGCATGCGGAAAGCGACAAAGACCAATTGATAGCCCAAATCGCTCGGCAGCGTAAATGTTTCGGCCTTCACGGGACCGAGATTGATCTCCGGACGAGCCGGGACGTCATGCCGCGGGATCCCGCCATAGATGCCCTTCACCTTCGCCAGCGTCGCTTGCGGATCCACGTCGCCCGTGATCACCAGGATCGCGTTGTTCGGTGCGTACCATTTCTGGTAGAACTGATGCAGCATCGGCCCAGTCGTGAGGTCGAAAGAGGCTTTCGTTCCCAGCGCATCGTGCGCGTACGGCGTGCCTGCGAACATATCCGCGTTCAATCGCGTGATGAATTTGTAGGTGGCGTTGGACAAATCCCGCGCCACTTCCTGCTCGATGGCGCCGCGTTCCTGCGCCCACTCGGCTTGCGAGTCCTCGGCGTTTTCCAGGCACGCCGCGTCGAGGTGCAGCGCCACGTCCAGATCGCTCGCCGGCAGCGTGGCGAAGAACTGGGTCACGGTTTGCTGCGTGTCGGCATCGTTCACACCGCCCAATTGCGCGTAAATGCCCGCGATTTGCCCCGCGCTCAATCCCGTGCAGCCGCGAAATAGCATGTGTTCCTGGGCGTGCGCGGTTCCTGGAAATCCGGCTGGCGTTTCGTCCGCCCCCACCAGGATGTTGTCTTCCACCGTCACCGCCGGAGCGATGGGATCGCGCACAATCACCACCCGCAAACCGTTGTCGAGCGTCGCTCGGGTTACGTCGGAGGCCGGGGCTGCCGGCAACCGGCTACCCGGCGAAAACAGGCACACGCCGAGCGTGGCCGCTAAGCCCAGAATCGCGCGATAAGAAAGAGTCATCCTGGCGATTAGACGCGCGCCCGCGCTCAGCGGCTACTTCTGATAAATGAACTCCTTACCGTATTTGTCCCCGGGGTAAAACCAGGCCTTGATGGCTTGGGCCGCACCGGGCCCGCGCTGCTCGAAGACGAGTCCGGGCTGTTTAGGCGCCTGCAAAGTGTAATCTGGCCTTACGACGTAGACACCGAAAAGATGCCGCTCATCCGGACTCTCGACTTTTACCACGTTCAGCTCTTCATGCTGATCCAGCTTAAACAGGTATTTGCCGGCGGATAAAACTTTTCCCGGCAACTGGACCGGCGCGGTGAAGTTGAAGATGGTGACTTCTTGGTTCTCGCTGGCCCACAGCAGGCCGCTCAGTAGAAGCAATAAGCAGATCCGCATGGCTGTTTCCTCAGTAGTATTCGCTCCGAAACTCGATCAAGCGGCTTTCGTCGGCGCTCAAAACGTCGCGGTCGTGCCCCGTCAGGCGATTGTCATTCAATACCATGTGCAGGGCCGTGTAAGTATTGTCGAGCGTGCTGGTATTGAAATCGGCCTGATCCCACTGATTTTCCAACTGCCCGATTTGCATGCGTGCAATGTCGAACCGGGGGCCATCACCCAAGTCGCCGGAAGAAACGTCGGCTTGAGCAGCATTGAGATCCGTGCGGATCTTGTCGAACATGGTATGCGCAAGTTGGTATTCGTCCCGGCTGTAATACGGGTTGGCAGGTTCCTCTTCGGCCGCTTGCGCGGCAATCCACGGAGACAGAGCGAGGCTTGAGGCGATGAAAGTTTGAAGAAAAAAGCGCTTCACGATAACCTCCGCCTGTTGGATGCTGGGAAGCGTCGGCTCTGATGTTAACGGGTGTTAGGTAACGTGCGGCAATAAAAAAGGCCGGGAATCGATCCCGGCCTTTTCACATGGAGGAGGAGTGGTTTAGTTTTATCGCGCCGCTAGCAAAGCTCTCAGATGGCGCGCGCGCTCGGGCGACCGAAGCTGGCGCAGAGCCTTGGCTTCGATCTGGCGGATGCGCTCGCGTGTGACATCGAATTCTTGCCCGATTTCTTCGAGCGTGTGCTCACGCTCGCAGCCGATGCCGAAGCGCAGCCGGATCACCTTCTCTTCCTTGGGCGACAGGGTCTTCAGGATGTTGGCAGTCTCGTCGCGGACGTTGGAATCGATCACCGCGTCCACGGGCGAACCCACCCAACGGTCTTCGATCAGATCGCCGAGCGCGGATTCGCCGTCACGGCCCACCGGCGTTTCAAGCGAAACCGGATCGCGCGAGATGGTCTTCAGCTTTTGAACTTTCTCCACCGGAATATCCATCCGGCGGCTGATTTCTTCGTTGGTGGGAGCGCGGCCAAGTTCCTTTTCAAGCTCGCGCGTGGCGCGCAGGAACTTGTTCATGCTCTCGTTCATATGCACCGGGATGCGGATGGTGCGCGATTGGTCCGCGATGGCGCGGGTAATCGCCTGCCGAATCCACCAGGTGGCGTATGTCGAAAATTTGTAGCCGCGCCGGTATTCGAACTTGTCGGCGGCGCGCATCAGGCCGATGTTGCCCTCCTGGATCAAATCCAGCAGGTGCAGCCCGCGATTGACGTACTTCTTGGCGACCGACACCACCAGCCGGAGGTTGGCTTC
Source organism: Bryobacteraceae bacterium (assembly GCA_030045355.1). GTDB lineage: Bacteria > Acidobacteriota > Terriglobia > Bryobacterales > Bryobacteraceae > Palsa-89. The sequence continues at coordinate 93 of JASIGB010000758.1, read as the reverse complement.
CACCAGATCCTTTTTGGCACGTTCGGCTTCGATTTCGCCGTGCCGGATCACCGACAGACTGTGCCTGAGATCGTTCAGCGACGCTCCGGCCGC
>JASIGB010000757.1:0-5496 GCA_030045355.1 Bryobacteraceae bacterium | reverse complement strand
CAGAGGTTTGGCAAGTAGACGACGAGGACGCTACAGACCGCGCTAAAGTGAATATGCGGATGGACAACGAGCAAATTCAGGCCGCCATCAAAAAACTCCAGGACGCCATGGTCGTGATGGCGCATATGGAGACCCGGCAGGCAGAACGGTTGCTGAGGCAGGAAAGAGAAATCGAAGAACTGACGCTACCGCGTGCGCGGGTAGATCAGACCGTGCTGCGTCTCCGCGAGGAAACCGCCGTATTTCAGCGCAGAACCGAGCAAAATCTGGCCGAGATTACGGGCAAGCTGAATGGGTTGATCGGTTACGTCGCCGGCGGTGGTCCTGAAGGCCTTCGGCCATAGCGGGTTTCGTTGCGGATTTGCAATCGCTCCGCAATGCGTTTGAAACATGCCCCAGCGTACTTGTACTTACAAGCCTTCCGTTGGAACATCTTGCGCCGCAGTACTCCCTTGAACAAGCATTTTGTGTCACGAATGTTTTTTCCACAATTCAACGGACTGTAACGCCCTCCACGCTACAAAGAGGGCATGAAGTGCGATCTGCACGTCCATACGCGGCACTCGGGCATGTGCAACATTCCCGGGTTCCAACGTTTTTGCCGCGAAAGCTATAACGATTCCCAGGCGGTCTATGAGATTTTGAAACGCCGGGGCATGGATCTGGTGACGGTGACCGATCACGATTCCATCGACGCGGCCGAGGAACTGCGCCGCTACCCCGATTTCTTCCTCAGCGAGGAAGTGACGTGCACCACACCGTCCCGTACCGAAATCCATGTCGGCGTATACGGCATCGAGGAACGGCATCACGTCGAATTGCAGCGCCGGCGCAAGGACGTGCCGGCTTTGGCCGCCTATCTCGACGAGCAAGGACTGCTGTTCAGCATCAATCATGTTTTTTCCAGCCTGACCGGCCGCCGCACCGATCTCGATTTCGAGCTGTTCGAAGACCTGTTTCCCGCCATGGAGACGCTGAACGGCCACATCCCTGGTGCCAACAATCGGGCCGCGGCACAACTCGCTGGGACCTGGCAGAAGGCCCCGGTGGCGGGCAGCGACGCCCACACGCTCGAAACGCTGGCATTAACGTATACGGAAGTGGCCGGCGCGGATGGGATCGCCGAATATCTCGACGCGCTGCGAAATGGCCGTGGGCGAGCGGCGGGCGCTTCCGGCAGTTACGCCAAGCTTACGCGCGCGGTACTGGGCATCGGCGCAAGCCTGGTGCGCGAACGCCGCTGGGCGTTCACGCTGGCTCCCCTGATGCTGGCCGTCCCGCTCGTGACGTTGGTTAACTACTTCTGCGAGTTGAGCTTCCACGCCCGCTGGTCGCGCGCCATCTGGCCCGCGCCGCTGGAGGAATCCGCCTGCACCGAAGCCGCCGAAAGCTGAGCTTTTCGCTCCGTCATCTGCTCCCGGAACGCCTTGCATGCAAGCGTTTTGCGTTGCTATAGTGAGACTAAAAGCGAAGCAGTGATCCTAAATCACAACACTTGAATCGCCGATATAATCGCGCGGGAGGTAACAGCAGCATGTCTTTGGTATCGGGCATCCACCACGTCACCGTTTGTGCGTCTGGAGCCCAAGAAGACGTAGATTTCATGACGCAGGTCTTTGGGCAGCGGCTGATCAAACAGACCATCCTTTTCGACGGACGCTATGCCCATTACCACCTGTATTATTCGAACGCCAACGCCGAGCCGGGTTCGGTGTACACGACGTTTCCCTATAAGCGGGTTCCCGGGCGCCCGGGCTCGGGCCAGATCCAGGCTACCGCTTACACGGTGAAGAAGGGGACCACGAAATTCTGGGACGAGCACCTGACGCATCACAAGATCAAGCACAGTGGCATTCAGGAGCGGTTCGGACAGAAGTTCATCCGCTTCAGCCATCCGTCCGGATTGCAGCTCGAAGTGCTCGAGGATCAGGCCGATGAGCGCAAGCCCTGGACAGTGGGCGAAATCGGCACCGACGTGGCCACGCATGGATTCCACGGGCCGGTGCTGTCGGTGCGCGAGATCCCCGAAACCGAGCGCTTCTTTGTCGAGGCACTGGGATTCAAGAAGACCGGCGTCGATGGAAACTTTCATCGCCTGGAACTGAACGGCGGAGGCGCCAACAAGACCATCGTGCTGCTACACGAACCTGACCGTCCGTCGGGGAGCTGGGGATTCGGCGCGGGCTGCGGCCATCATGTGGCGCTGGATGCAGGCACTGACGAAGGCCTCGCCGAGCAGAAGGGCATCTACGAAGAGCTAGGCTACACGGACTGCTCCGAAATCAAGGATCGCAATTATTTCCATTCCATCTATTGCCGTTGCCCGGGCGGAATTCTGGTGGAGTGCGCGGCCACGGCGGAAGGCGGATTCGCCCGCGATGAGCCGTACGACGCTCTTGGCCATCAGTTGCTGCTGCCGCCGTGGTTCGAAGAACGCCGCGATGAGATCATGGGCATGCTGGAGCCGATCACGATTCCGGAAAACAACTTCCCGCATATGATCGAAGCGGTGCACGTCAATATTGCGACACCGGGCGGAACGCCTTCGGCCGCGGACGCGGTGGGCATCGGGCCTTCGCGCCGCCAGGCCGTGTTCATCGGCGGCGACGGTTCGCAGAAAAAGTAGGGCAGGCACTCTTGCCTGCCAAGCACTCCTGCATGTGGCGTTCAGGGGCGTCCCCTGGGCCCGTGTGAGCGCCTAAAATAGCAGCGTGAGCATCGAATCAACGCGACCCCGCGTTCGGGCTGTCGGTCCGGCGCGGGGGTCTTCGCAATTTGCGGGTGTGTTGCTGCACGGGCGCGGCAAAACACCCGAAGAAAAGATCGATCTAGCCGCGCGATTCGGCAATATCGAGGGGATCCGCTGGGTGGTGCCCGAAGCGGAAACGCCGGGGAGTTGGTATCCGGGCCGATTCTTCGATCCCCGTGAAACGAACGAACCCTACTTGACGGAAGCTGTAGCGCGATGCCACGAAGCTGTGCTCGAAGCCAGCGAATTTGGACGCTTGCCGCCGGACCGGCTAGTGATCGTGGGCTTCTCACAAGGCGCGTCGCTGGCCCTTGAATACGCGCTGCGCCATCCCACCCGAGTGGGATCCTATATCGTACTGACCGGCGGACTGATGGGCGTTCCGGGATCGGACTGGAAGGCTCGCGCCCCGAAATCCTTGTGGGGGGTTCGCATGCTGCTCACGGGAAGCGACGTCGATGAATGGATTCCCGAAGCCTCCACGCTGGAAGCAGCACGCCTGTTTCGCGATCTGGGCGCGGACGTGCAACTGCGCATCTATAAAGGCCGTCCGCACATCGTGAGCGAGGAAGAGATCGCCGATGCGCGCGCATTCCTGAGCTGGATTCAGATGGCAGCCGGTGTGAGATAGAGTAGTTAAACATGAAACTGCTGATACTCGCGCTCGCGATTCCGTGCCTCTATGCGCAAACGGGAGAACACTGGGTGAGCACGTGGGCCACATCGCCGCAACAATTCCGGGCTTTCGGCGGTGGGGCCAAGCCTAGCTTTCACGATCAGACCATCCGCATGGTCGCTCACACTACCATCGCCGGATCGCGCGTACGCATCGAGCTTTCCAACGCCTTCGGCTCTGCGGCGGTCAGGATCGGCGCGGCGCACATCGCGCTGCGCGACAAAGATGCGGCGATTGTCCCCGCGTCAGACCACGCGCTGATGTTCGGCGGCCATGCTTCGGTTTCAATTCCTCCGGGCGCTCTCGAGCTCAGCGATCCGGTGAATCTGGATCTTCCGGCCGGGAGCGACGTAACTGTTAGCCTCTACCTCCCCGAAGAGACCAGTGCCGACACCGTGCACAGCGTCGGACTGCACACCACGTATGTCGCCAAAGGGGATGCCACGGCGCAGACCGCGATGGCGGACACCTTCAGCCAGTCGTACTACTGGCTCGCGAACATCGATGTCGCCGCGGCCCCGAACGCGGCGGCCATCGTCGCTTTCGGCGATTCGATCACCGACGGCGCCACGTCCACTGCCAATACGGATCGGAGCTGGCCGAGCTTTCTCGCGCAGCGGTTGGCGGCCAACGGAGGCGCAAACATCGCCGTTCTGAACCAGGGCATTTCGGGCAATCAAGTTCTGCGCGATGGTGCGGGGGTGAACGCGCTTGCCCGCTTCGATCGTGATGTGCTGGCGCAACCCGGCGTCAAGTGGATGACGATTCTAGAGAGCATCAACGATATCGGCATCCGATTGCGAGCCGGTGCTCCGGCCGGCGACGCCGTGACCGCCGACGACCTGATCGCCGGGCTGAAGCAAATGATCGAGCGCGCGCATGAGCATGGAATTAAAGTGATCGGCTGCACGCTCACGCCGTTCGAAGGCGCCGCGTACTATAGCGACACCGGCGAGCAGGTTCGCGAGCAGGTGAACGACTGGATCCGCTCGGGCGGCGCTTTCGACGCGGTCGTCGATTTTGACGCGGTCACACGCGATCCGGCAAACCCCAAGCAAATTCGCGCCGACTTCAACATCAAGGATCACCTGCACCCGAACGATGCCGGGTATAAAGCGATGGCGGATGCGATCGATCTGGCGCTGTTCGGAGTGAAGGCCGCCGCGGCAAGCTCGCGCTAGCCCACAGAGGCGCGGGCGCACTTCCACAAGAAAAGTAAGCTCGCCCGCATCTTCGTTGTGGGCGACTGACATAGAAGACGCGCGACTTTATTGTCTAGACCCTCTCGAGCAGCGTGGCCATCCCCTGCCCCACGCCGATGCACATGGACGCGATGGCGTAGCGCTTGCCGGTGTTCTGCAATTGATGCGTCGCGGTGAGGATGAGTCGCGCGCCGCTCATGCCGAGCGGATGGCCGAGCGCGATGGCGCCGCCCGCGGGATTCACTTTCTCCGAATCATCCGGCAGACCGAACGCGCGCGTCACGGCGACGGCTTGCGCCGCGAAAGCTTCGTTGAGCTCCAGGATGTCGATCTCATCGATGGTGAGCTTCACTCGCGCAAGCAGTTTCTGCATGGCCGGAATCGGGCCCACGCCCATCACCCGCGGCTCCACGCCCGCGGCAGAGGCGGCCACCACGCGCGCCAGAGGCGTAAGACCGAATTTCGCGGCGGCTTCTTCGGTGGCCACGAACATCGCGCACGCGCCATCATTGATGCCCGATGCATTGCCGGCCGTCACGGTGCCGCCTTTGCGAAATGGCGTGGGCAGCTTGGCCAGGCCTTCGAGCGTCGTATCTGGCCGCGGGTGCTCGTCCTCGCAGACCGTTTTCGACGTGCCTTTCGGCCCGGGAATCACCACCGGCGCGATCTCCTCGGCGAAGAACCCGGCCTTCTGCGCGGCGGCGGCCTTTTGCTGGGACCAGAGCGCGAACTTGTCCTGCGTCTCGCGGTCGATCTTGTAATCTTCCGAAACGTTCTCAGCCGTTTCGGCCATCGAATCGGTGCCGTACTTGGCCTGCATCACCGGATTGATGAAACGCCAGCCGAGCGTGGTGTCATAGATCTGCGCG
>JASIGB010000756.1:0-10745 GCA_030045355.1 Bryobacteraceae bacterium | reverse complement strand
TTCAGATTATCGCCATCCACGCCGGAGAGCGTGAACTGCATCGGATCGGTGAGCTGCGAATTGGGATCGTAGGTGCGCAACTCGGCGCGGCGGGCGGCGAGGGCGAACGAAGTATCGTCGTAGGCTTTGAGGATCAGATCGCCCAGACCGGTTTGGGATCCGTGCAGCTTGCGATAGAGCTCGGCCATTTGGGCGCGGTCGCTGGCGACTTCGGGATCGGCCGAATGCAGCGCGCCGATTCCGAACGCGTCGGCGAGATACTGGAGCGCTTCGGCGTCCTTACCGGCGTCGGCGAGCCAACGGGCCGCTTCGCGCGCCGCTTCCACGCTGGCAAAAACTTTGTAACTGGCCTCTGCGGCCTGAATGGCGTCGCTGGTGCGGCCCAGAATGCCGTTGGCGCGCGCTTCGAGCACCAGCGTCCGCGCGCGTTGGCGATCGAAATCGTCGCGGCGCTTCACCTCCTCGGGTCCGCCGCCGGGCTCGAATTTGTCGTTCTCGAACGCCGATTTCACCAGGTCCTCGAGGTGGCGCGCGTGATCGAGCGCGCGTTGCGCGTCCGCCTTATCGCCCTGGCGTACCAGCGCCTGGGTGAGGTGCTCCAGCAGAAGCATGTTGTTGGGGTCGCGCGCAAGCACGCTTTCGCCGAATTCGAGCAGCCGCGGCTCGTCGTCGATTTGAAGCGCGGTTTTCACCAGTGCGTTTTCGAGGTCGGCGCGCCGCGGCGAATTGGGGTACTGCTTGAGGTGATTCTCGATCGCCAGCTCGAGCTCCTTCGGGCTGTTGTTGGTCTCGCTGATGGCCTTCTGCAAGGCCATCTGCTCTTCCTGGGTCACGGACTGCGCGCCGGCCCGCTGGTGCGCCAGCAAAAGCAGCGCCGCGCCCGCAATCAGGACGCTGGTCCAACTCTTCATTGCGCCGCTCCCGTCTGCGCCTTGCCCGGATGCGGGCTGCGAATGGCTTCGGCCATCGCGGCGGCACGCTCCCGGTCGATGTGCAGATAGCTTTCGTTCTTCGCAATCCGGTCCAGCAGGGGCAGGAATTGATCCAGACCCACCAGACGGTTATGATCCCAACTCACTTGCATCTGGAGCAGCGCCTCATTCACGCCCAGCTTGTCGAAATGCACGGTGCGGTCCAGATCCTGGTATTCACGCTCGCTTTCGGTAATGCATTCGAAGCGATCGAGAAGAGCCTGCGCGTTGAGATCCTGGGAGTAATTGAACTGCGTTTCGTGATGCTCGTCGCCGTCGGTAAAACGAAACGTTTTCTCTCCGAGATTGGCGATCTTCAGCCCGGACTCCAACGGATGCTGGAAATGGTCGAGTTTTCCGGCCAGATCGAACATCTGATCTACGGCGGCACCGTCCAATTGGAACTTGACGGGGTTATCGTCTTCCTTGGCTTCCTGATATGTGACTGAGCCGTCGCGCTCCACGGTGATGGCGACGTATTCGGGCGTGCTGCCCTTGAAATATTTCGAATAGAACAACTCGGGCGCGGCGTGCAGGGTGGAAAGGCTGACGGCCAGCGCCGCGGCGGTCGCGAAAAGTTTCATTGCGCGGCTCTCATACGCAGTTCCGTCGAAGTGCGCGTGGCGTGGCAGATGGCGACGGCGATGGCATCGCAGGCGTCTTCGGAATCGATTGGAGTTTCGAGCGCCAGCAGCGAATGCACCATCAGCTTCACCTGCTGCTTCTCGGCGCGGCCATAGCCCACCACGCTGGTCTTGATCTCCAGTGGCGAATACTCGCCCACCGCCAGGCCGGCCTCGGCGACGGTGAGCAATGCCACGCCGCGGGCGTGCGACAGCTTCAGCGCGGTCTTGACGTTCTGCGCGTAAAAGACTTCTTCCACCGCGGCCGACTCCGGAGTGTGGGTTTGAATCACTTCGCGCAAGCCTTGTGCGATGGCCAGCAATCGAAGTTCTAGCGGCTGGCGCGGGCTGGTTTGGATGGAGCCGGCGGCGATCATGCGATGCAACCGGCCGTCGCTGTCGATGAGACCGTAGCCAGTGCGTTCGGTGCCACAATCGATGCCGAGAATGCGCATGCGGCCTTTTATTCCGGCTCCCTCACGGTCGCGGCTCGGTAAGTCGCGGCTCGATCAAGTGCGGGTCGGTGGCGCGCGACATGCTCAGGCCAAGGCTTCCAGTTCTTTTTCGTCGACGTCGAAATTGGAATACACGTTCTGCACGTCGTCGTGTTCCTCGAGCGCCTCGCTCAACCGCAACATCGCCGCGGCGTTCTTGCCTTCGAGTTTGGTCAGATTCTTCGGAAGCATGGCGATTTCGGCCGAAGCCGTGGGGATGCCCGCCTTCTGAATGGCTTCGAGCACGGCGTCGTGCATTTCCGGCGCCGAGACGACTTCCCAGGTCTCGCCCTCATCGCGCAAGTCCTCGGCGCCGGCCTCCAACACCAGGTTCATCAGCCGGTCTTCATCAGCTTTGTCTTTCTCGATGACGATCTGGCCCTTGCGCTCGAACATCCAGGCGACGCTGCCCACTTCGCCCAGGTTGCCGCCGTTTTTGGAAAACACGTGGCGGATTTCACTGACGGTCCGATTGCGGTTATCGGTGGCCACTTGCACCAGCACGGCTGCGCCGCCGGGCCCGTAGCCTTCGAAGGTGACTTCGTCGATCTGGCCGCCTTCCAGTTCACCGGTTCCGCGCATGATGGCGCGCTTGATGTTGTCGGCCGGCATGCTGACGGCCTTGGCGTCGGTAACGGCTTTACGAAGACGCGGATTGGCGTCGGGGTCGCCGCCGCCGGCGCGGGCGGCGATCATGATCTCTTTGATGATGCGGGTGAACGTTTTCCCGCGCTTGGCGTCGGTGGCGGCCTTCTTGTGCTTGATGGTCGCCCACTTGGAATGTCCTGACATGGTGAAAAATCCCTGGGCTCGCGCCTAGTTCGAGATCACAGGGGGAGCCTAACAAAATAGAATATCATGCAGGGGCCGGAGGCCTGCTATTAGCGATTGGCCTTTAGCCTAGGCGGCACCATGCGGAAACTGCGCCGATCTCGTGCTTTTATGAAGACGCGAGTACGAAGTGGACCCCGCTGACTGACGGCCGAGACGGTGGCGCGGCGGCCTCCGTACGTGTGGGCATCCCCTTATATTGTGCATGGAGGGGCTTGGAACCGTTGGTACCTCCGGTACTGTTTGCGGGGATGAGGCATCTAAACAGACCATCCACCGGAACAGATCATTGCATACTAGCTTTCTTCCTGACGTAATTCCTCTAAGAAGCGAGGGGAGAACACTAGATGAAGCGCCCCCGATTGTGGATCAGCGCATTCTTGATATCGGTCTGCGGGGCGCCAGCCGCCTTCGCGGAGACGATCACGACCTACGACATCACTTTCAGCGGAACCGGACTTAACCCCACCGCGGGATCGTTCACCTATGATTCGACCAACCCGTCCTTCTCGGACTTTACGGTGACCTGGGACGGAATCCTATTCAATCTTACGGCCGCTGCAAATGCACCGAGCATCACCGCGCCAGAGCCGGCTTGCTTAGGCGGCGCCACTGGAGCAGCCGCCACGTTCGATTTACTTTCGGGAGATTGTGACAGTCCTCCCGCCGATAACGATACGCTGTGGAGTGCTAACCAGAATGAGTACGGAGCCTACGAGGGTTTCGGATTTGCGAGCTATAACTACGATACGGGCAGCGGTTTCTTCGTAGACACCTCAATTTCCGACTCCCCTGCCTATCCACAAGACCTAGTCGAGGGACATGGACAATATCGGCGGTGAGCCAAACATCTCCTGTCCCCGAACCTAATTCCGTTCTCCACCTTGCAACGCTGTTGTGCGCCTGTGCCTTCCTGGCGCGAAAGCGAATTACCAACGGACTTCGTCCTCGATCGGGATAAGGTTACCCTTCCAGCCCTCGGGCCATCGCCATTCCGAGTTTCCCAACAACAGGCGAGCCCAATACTCGAAATCGTCGCGTCACGGCGCTGGGCGGAAAGCGCAATCACCCGGTCTATGCCGACGAGACCATCGAGCTGTTCGATGTCATTTCGGTTTCAGCGGGATTACGCGCGACGCAGATCCTGGTCGCGCCTGCCGACTATGTGCGCGTCACTCACGCGACCGTGGTGGCAATCGCTAAAACAAAAAATCCGAGTTCCTAACGCCGGTTTCGTTGGCCAACTCACGATCGAAATTTAACTAGCATTTTTCTCTAAGATTCTCTTGACGCGTGCGGGAGTTTGGGAGTATAAAACGGATTCCCCCATTTGATAAATGGAACGTTCGCCAGGGCTCGGGGGTGGGCCTGTGAGCGTTCGAAAGGGAATGTCAAACGACTACGATGTCCGCTGCCGCCGTCATTCTTGCTGAAACTCCTCGCTACCTAGAAAGTCCCATCGTGATGGCTTCGCCCGAGGAGCGTCTGCGCGATGTGATTCACGATCTCCGCCAGCCGCTCAGTTCCATTGACGCCATCGCGTATTATCTGGAGATGACGCTGCCGCCTGAGCAATCGGAAGCGCGCTATCAGATGTCGCAGTTGCAGCGTCTGGTGGCGGATGCCGCCGCGATCCTGGAGCAAGCGTCTCCTCCCGTGCGCAAAGCCTGCGCGCGAGCGGCTGCAGGGCGCTAGTCACCCTTCAGTCTCGTTTACTCGCAGCTCTTTCACTCGCTTCTCGATCTCCGCCACTTGCTCGCGCATGCGCGGCAGCCGTGCCAGGTTCGCCAGTTGCTCCAGGTGTTCCTTCAGCGGACGCGCCGGAGTGCCCCACACCACCTGGCCTTTGCGCACGATCTTCGAAGTGAGAATGCCGCAGCCCGAGCCGAGCACGGCGCCCGCTTCGATGCGCGCCTTGTCGCCGATGCCCACTTGCCCGCCGATGACCGCGAAGTCCTCTACGACGACTCCGCCGGAGAGCCCGGTCTGCGCCGCGATCACGACGTGTTTGCCGATATCGCAGTTGTGTCCGATGTGGACCAGGTTGTCGAGCTTGACCCCGTCGCCGATGCGCGTGACGCCGAGCGCGGCACGGTCCACGCAGGAGTTGGCGCCGATCTCGACGTCATCGCCGATCTCCACGCCTCCAATCTGTGGGAACTTTTGATAGCCATTCGGTCCGCGGACGAAGCCGAAGCCGTCCGCGCCGAGCACGCAACCGGAGTGCAGCACCGCGCGATGCCCGATGCGGACGTTGTCATAGATCGTGACGCGCGCGTGCAGCAGGCAATCATCGCCGAGCTCCACCTGCGCGCCGATCGTGCAGCCTGCGCCGATCGACGTACGCTCGCCGATGCACGTCAGTTCTCCCACGGTCACGTGTGGCCCGATCGACGCTGACGGCGCGATCTTCGCATCGGGCGCAATGACGGCGGTGGGATGAATGCCGGGCCTGATCGGTGCAGGGGGATAAAGCAGACCGATCACCGCGGCGAAGCTTGCCCGCGGATCCGTAACGCGGATCAACGTGCGGCCTGTGGGAAATTCGGCGGTCACGAGCAGACATCCGGCGGAGGAGCTCGCAGCCGCGGCGGCCGCCTTGCGATTGCCGACGAAGGAAATTTCCCGCGGCCCCGCGGATTCCAGCGACGCCGCGCCCGCGATGTCTGTGTCGCCCGATCCTTCGTAGGCGGCATTCAGGCGCTTCGCGATGTCGTCCACTCGCACCCCTGTATCATACAAATTTATGCCGCAAATTTATGTCCGTTGATCCTTCCGCCAGCGTTGCCCCTACGGCGCGCGTGCATCCGGACGCGCGCATCGGTCCGCACGCCCAAATCGGCGAGTTCGTCATCATTGAGCAAGAAGTCGAGATCGGCGCGCATTGCCGGCTGGAGCCCTACGTCTACGTGAAGCGCTGGACCACGCTCGGCGAGGGCAACGAGATTTCGGCCGGTACGGTGCTGGGAACCGATCCGCTGGATAAGAACTTCAGCGGCCAGCGCAGCTATCTGCGCATCGGCAACAACAACATCATTCGCGAGCACTACACGATCTCGCGCGGCACGCAGCCGGAAAGCGTCACCGAAATCGGCGATGGCAACTACATCATGACGTCGGGGCACATCGCGCACAATTGCAAAATCGGCAACAACACGGTGATCGCAAGCTGCGCGCTGGTGGCCGGACACGTGGAAGTGGAGGACCAGGCATTCATCTCCGGCGGCGTGGTGATTCATCAGTATTCGAAGATCGGGCGGCTGGCGATGATCGGCGGCAACTCGCGCGTGAATCTGGATGTCCCGCCGTTTTTTCTTTACACGGATTTCAACGTGCGGCCGAATGGACTGAACGTCGTGGGTCTCAAGCGCGCGGGATTCACGCCGGAAGAAATTACGGCGCTGAAAAAAGCCTACAAGATCTTGTATCGGTCCGGGCTGAAACTCGATGACGCGCTGGAACGCATCCAGCGCGAAATCGAGAGCGAGCACACGCGACATCTGGTGGATTTCATCCGGCGCAGCGAACGAGGGATTTGCCGCGAATGACGCCCCCGCGAATGACAGCGACCGCGTTGCTCAAGGACGTGCGCGCGCGGTTGAGGGCCGCCGCCGATCCCGATTTCGCCGACGGGGTACGCCGGTTTTTCAAAGAGCCGGTGAAGCCTTACGGCGTGCGAACTCCCGAAGTGCGCCAACTCGCACGGCTGGCCTATCGCGAGTGCCAGCAGTGGCCGGTTGCCCAGCGAGACCGCTTCGTCGATCAATTATGGCGCAGCGGCATGCTCGAAGAAGGCGCGCTGGTGCCGCACTTCTACCGGAGATTTTCGAAGACCTGCGGTGAACGTGAGTTTGCGATGTTCGAGCGCTGGCTCGATCGCTATGTCACGAACTGGTCGCACTGCGACGGCGTATCCACGTGGCTAATTGCCGCCTGCATCGAGAATCGGCCGGGATTGGCGGACCGGCTGGCCCGCTGGACGCGCTCGAAGAATCGCTGGAAGCGGCGCTCGGCGGCCGTTTCGTTCATTCAGGAAGCCAAGCGCGGCCGCCAGACCGATACAATCTTGCACATTTCCGGTTTATTGCTGCGGGATGCCGACGACATGGTGCGCAAAGGCGTCGGCTGGCTGCTCAAGGAAACTTATCCCAAGAAACCGCGCGAAGTTTTGGAGTTCTTGGATCCCTTCCGCAAAGACGCACCTCGCCTGGTGCTGCGCCTCGCAGCCGAGAAAATGACCGAGCGAGATCGCCGCTGGCTGATGGGATCGCACGCGGCCAACAGCTAAAGGCTAAAAGCCAATAGCCAATCTTCTGACCCCTTGCGGCTCGAGCGCCGCCAGCATCTCTCGCGCGGTCATTCCGGTGATCGGATGGCGAAAATCGGGAGCGACTTCGGCCAGCGGCTCAAGGACGAAGGCGCGCTCCGCGATCCGAGAGTGCGGAACCTGAAGCCCGGCAGTATCGATGACGGACCGCCCGTAAAACAAAATATCGATGTCGATATTGCGCGGGCCTTTGGGCGTGACGCGGCGGCGGCCCATCTCGCTCTCAATTCTCCGGGTCCGCCCCAGCAGTTGCATCGGAAACAGGTTGGTTTCGATCTCCACCACCGCGTTTAGGAACCACGGTTGATCCAGCATTTCCCGCGGCGCGGTCTCATAGAGCGACGAACGGCGCGTGACGCGCAAATCTTCGGTCTCCAAACGTTGCACGGCCTCGCGCAAATTGGCGTCGCGGTCGCCGATGTTCGAGCCAAGCGCCAGGTATGCGGTCTTCAAAACAGGCTAGTCCTCAAAACAGGCTGCTTTGCGGACCGCGGGCGCGCGACGGCGCAATTTTGAAATATTCGAACGCGCGGGGCGTGCCCACGCGGCCGCGCGGCGTCCGGTCGATAAAGCCGAGCTGCATCAGATACGGCTCGTACACTTCTTCGATCGTATCGGCTTCCTCGTCGATGGATGCCGCGATGGTATTCACGCCTACCGGTCCGCCGGAATATTTTTCGAGCAGCGTCAGCATGATCTTCTGATCGATTTCGTCCAGCCCGTAGCGATCTACCTCCAGCAGATCGAGCGCCCGGGTCGCCGCGGCCAGGTCGATGTGCCCAGCGGCGCGGACCTGCGCGTAATCGCGGACGCGACGCAGCAGGCGGTTGGCGATGCGCGGCGTGCCCCGGCTGCGCCGTGCGATTTCCTGCGCGCCATCCGGGTCCACAGTCACGCCCAGCAGCCTCGCCGAGCGCTCGACGATCGCGGTCAGCTCGGCGGGGCCGTAAAGATTCAGCCGCAGCACCAGCCCAAAACGCCCGCGCAGCGGCGCGCTCACCAAGCCTTGCCGCGTGGTAGCGCCGATGGCCGTGAAGCGCGGGATCGCGATCGAGTGCGTGCGGGCGCCCGGGCCGGTGCCGATCAGGATGTCCATGCGGAAATCTTCGAGCGCCGAGTACAGAATTTCTTCGACGTCCGGCAGCAGCCGATGGATCTCGTCGATGAAGAACACCTGGCGCTCGCGGATGTTGGTCAGCACGCCGGTGAGGTCGAGTTTTTTTTGTAGGATCGGGCCCGCGGTTTGCTCGATCGCAACGCCCAACTCGGCGGCGATGATGGTGGCGAGCGTGGTTTTGCCGAGGCCGGGCGGCCCGTAGAGCAGCACGTGGTCCATGGCTTCGCCGCGTTTCTTGGCGGCCTCTATGGCGATGGACAAGTTCTCCTTGAGATTGGCTTGGCCGGTGAAGTCGGCCAGACGCGCCGGGCGCAGCGCGGCTTCAAACTGCCGCTCACCTTCCAGTGCCGCTGGCGATGCGATTCCCCGTTCGGGCATTTATCGCACCAGCTCCAGCGCTTTGCGAAACATCGGCTCGAACGCGGATTCTGGCTCGGCGCTCTTGGCTTTTCTCACAGCGGCTTCGGCGGCGGGGCGCTGGCACCCCAGGTTCAGCAACGCCGAAAGCACGTCCTGTTCGATATCTCCTAGCGGCGGCTCGGTTTTCACGGCAACGCCCGCCCTCACCACGCCGGAACCGATGCCATCCAGCTTGTCTTTCAACTCCAGAACCATGCGTTCGGCAGTCTTCTTACCGACGCCGGGAATGCGCACCAGGTGCTCGACGTGCCCCGCGCGAATGGCATCAACGATGGCCGCGGTGGCGAGTCCGGAGAGCACCTTGACCGCGAGCGACGGCCCAATGCCGCTCACCGAGATCAATTTTTCAAACAGCGCCTTCTCTTGCTGGGTCAGAAAACCGAACAGGGCGATGGCGTCTTCCCGCACATGCGTATAGATGCGCAACGCCACCTCGGAACCCGCGTCGGGCAGCGCCGAGAACGTGGAGATCGGAATCATGACGTCGTAGCCGACGCCGCCGGTTTCGACGATCACCTGATTGGGATGTTTCTCGAGCAGCTTACCGCGCAGGAAGGCGATCATGATTCAAACTTATGTGGTTCAGACTTATTATGAAGCATCGTTTTATGACGGAGGGGCTCGCCGGCTTCAGGCGCGATCGCCGTGCCGCACCGCCTTGGCATGTGCCGCCGTTTTCGGCAGCGTGAAGCAAAACTTCGCGCCCTGGCCAGCCTCGGACTCCACCCAGATGGTTCCTCCGTGGCGCTCCACGATCTTCTTGCAGGTGGCTAGGCCGATGCCGGTGCCAGGATATTCATCGCCGTGCAGCCGTTTGAAGATGCCGAAGATCTGCGCCTGGTATTCGCGCGCGATGCCAATGCCATTGTCTTGGACCGAAAAAATCCACTCCGGCCCGGCCTCCTCCGCGTTCACTGTGACGCGTGGCGTTTGTTCGGACCGGTATTTTAGAGCATTGCCGATCAGGTTTTCGAAGAGCTGCGTGAGGTGCAGCGGATTCCCCCGCACGATGGGCAGTTGGCCCACTACGATCTCGGCGCCGCATTCAGAAATAGAGCTTTGCAGGTTGCCGGCCGCATCGTGCACGATCCGATCGGCGGGGAGGAGTTGCAAGGTCCCTTCGTGCACCTCTCCAGTCCGCGAATACTCGAGCAGCGCCTCCACCAGCGCGTGCATGCGCTGCGCCCCGCCCACGGCGATGTCGAAGAGCTTGGCCGCCTCGGAATCCAGAACCTTTCCCGAAAACCTGAGGCGGATGAGCTGAAGATAGTTGGTGACGGTACGCAGCGGCTCCTTCAAGTCGTGCGATGCGGCGTAAGAGAACTGCTGCAGATCTTCGTTGATTTGTTTCAAGTCACGGTTCAAGCCGCGCAGCTGGGCTTCCGCTTCGCGCCGCGCGGTGACGTCGCGAAAAACCAGGACAGCGCCAATCACACGGCCCTGTGCGTTGCGGATCGGCGCCATGCTGCTCGCCACCGGCCTTTCCACTCCCTCGCGCGAAACCAGCAAAAATTGATTTTCCCGCGGCCCCGGCGGATCGCCCCGCAAGACCAGCGCGATGGGATTCTGCGCCGGCCGGCGGCTCTCCTCCTCGATCACCCTAAAGAGGTCTTCCAGCCGCGCGCCGTGCGCCTCGGCCTGCGTCCACCCGGTGAGGCCCTCGGCGACGCCGTTTAGGAAAGTGACGCGACCGGATTCGTCCGTGGTGACCACGGCTTCGGCGATGCTGGTCAACGTCGTGTGTAGCAAATCGCGGCTGGCCGTGGTGCGCTCGTTCGCCGTGGCCAGGTCCACGATCAGACGGTCGCGTTCGGCGGCGGCGCGGGTGATTTGAAAAGTCGCAAGCAGCAGGAAAACGAATAGGACCGCCGCGCCCAGCGTGGCCGTCACGCGCGTTCTGGTGGCTTGTTGCTGACGCTCCCGGATGCCCCGGAGCAGGATGTTGTAAACCTCGTTCTGAGT
>JASIGB010000755.1:0-3326 GCA_030045355.1 Bryobacteraceae bacterium | reverse complement strand
CGCTCTTCGTCATGGCGCTGGCTCCCGCGTTTGCTTGGCTGTGGATCGCGCTCGGAAAACAACAACCGTCCATCCCCACCAAGTTCGCACTCGGGCTCCTGTTCGGCGGGCTCGCGTTCCTGATTCTGATTCCGCCGGCGCGCGTGGCGATGCGGGGCGGCCTGGTTTCTCCGGGCTGGCTAACGGGTACGTATTTTCTACAAACAGTGGGCGAGATGTGCCTGAGTCCGGTGGGCTTGAGCGCGTTCAGCAAACTCGCGCCCGCGCGTGTGGCGGGCATGATGATGGGGCTGTTTTTCGTGTCCATCAGCATCGGCGATTATCTCGCCGGCACGGCCGCGTCGCTGTATGAATCGATGCCCCTGCCGGAGCTGTTCGGGGTAGCTGTCGTCGTTTCGTTCATAGCGTTGGCCGTGTTGCTGGTGCTGATCAAGCCGACGGTGAGGCTGATGGCGGGGGTGAAGTAGAGGATGCTCGGCCGTCTGGCCCTTGTCGGCGCGCTCGCCGGCGTTCTCTACGCGCAGGCAAGGCCCGAAGACATCGACGGGTGGGACAAGGTCAAGTGGGGGATGACGGTGGACCAAGTCCGCGCGGCATATGATGTCGACGCACGGCCGCAGACGCAAGACGGCTGGACGCTGCTACAACTCCAGCCGGTCACGCTGGCGGGCGTCGAACTGGGCGTGCAGGTGGGCGCAAGGCAAGCCAGCGGGAAGGTGAACTCGGTGCGCTTGTGGTCGTATTTCGGTAGCCCGAACTCGCGGCCTACGGCGAGTGGGCAGGACTTCGATACTTTGCGGACGTTCCTGATCCAAAGATACGGGACGCCAGCGAATGAAGATGCGACGCGCGGGGAGAATGGACGGTTTCTGAAGACCGTGACCTGGAAATTTCCATCCACTGCCCTGGTCTTGACGCTGGAACAATCGGCATCGCTGCCGAACCTGGGTAGAATTTTTGTAGAGTACGCCGCAACGAAGTAAGGGCGCCGCCCACCTACAATACAAAGATGGCTCCGCTGCGGGGATCGTTCTGGGTGTTCGTGCTGTACGACGTGGCCGAGGAGATCCGCCTAGACACGCTGCGCGCGCTGCTGAGCGCCGAGAAAGCGCGGCCGCAACCGAGCTTCAAGCATCCGGCGCCGGAGTACGTGCGTTTCGAGCGCCCGCCGGTGATCGAGTATCCGGAGCCGATTACGATCGAGACCGGCGAGCAGTTCGAGGCGCGGATCAAATACTTCGATTACGGCGTGGCGAGCGTGGAACTGCGAACCGAATTCGAGGCGGACTGGCCGCAACTGATCGGGCTATCGAACCGCTGGATTCTGGCGCCCGAAATGGAGCGGCGCACGGCGGAGCTGATCCAATCGAGGCTGGAGAGGGCGGCTCCGGCGTTGGTGCAGGCTTATCCGGCGCGGCTCAGCGAAGATTACTACATCATCCATCTGCGCGATGCGCTGGATGAGGGCGGCGAGCGTTTGACGGCGCCCGCGATGCTGGCCAAGCGCGGACGGGAGATCGCGCAAATTGTGCGCGGTGAGTCGCAACCGCTGGCGGAGGCTGAGCAGCGCGAGGTGTTGCAGTCCAGCTTGTCGTATTATCCGACCGATCTGCTGGTGACCGGATGGGTCGCGGCACTGGTGTACGACACCGAAGAGGCCGCCTCGCCGACCATCCAGTTGCTCGAATACGCGAATACACAATTGCTCGAGTTCCGGCATTACGACGACGTGCTTACGCGCGTGCTGGAGAATGTATATAAGATGTTGGAGCATCGCGGCGGTGGGCTGTTCCGGCGCTGGCGCATGGCGGGTGAGGCCGAGCGGCTGAACACGCTGCGGCTGGACGTGCGCGAACTGACCGAGCGGACCGACAACGCCATCAAATTCCTGAGCGATATGTTTTACGCGCGTGCGTACCGGATAGCGGCGCAGCGCGTAGGCGTCACCGATTATCGCGACCTGGTGGAGGAGAAGCTGCGCGCGGCGGCGGAGCTATACGAGTTCATGATGAACGAGTTTCATCAGGCGCGGGCATTCGCGCTGGAGGCGATGGTGGTGGCGATTTTGGTGATCGAGCTGTTTTCGTTGTTCAGGCATTAACTGCGGAGGGCGCTCGTTTAGTGACCTGAGCCGTTCAAGTTTCCGTTTCCGTTGTACGGGGCGGGAAGCGCACGGCGCGTGATGACGCGATCAATCATTCCGTACTGCATCGCCTGCTGCGCGTCCATGATGTAATCGCGATCGACGTCGCGCTCGATCTTTTCGAGCGGCTGGCCGGTGGCATCCGACAGAATGCGATTCAGGATCTCGCGCGTGCGCAGGATCTCGCGCGCGTGAATATCGATATCCGCGGCTTGGCCGCCGAGACCCGAGGCGTGCGGCTGATGGATCAGGATGCGGGAGTAGGGCAGTGCGTAGCGCTTGCCTTTGGCCCCCGCGGCGAGTAGGACCGCGGCCATGGACGCGGCTTGGCCGACGCAATAGGTGACGATGTCTGGTTCCACCAGATTCATGGTGTCGAGGATGGCGAGGCCGGCAGTGGTGACGCCGCCGGGGGAGTTGATGTAGAGAGAAATGTCCTTTTGCGGGTCTTCGGCGGCGAGGAAGAGAATTTGCGCGATCACCAAGTTGGCGACGTTGTCGTCAATCTGGGTGCCGATGAACACGATGTGCTCGCGCAGCAGGCGCGAGTAGATATCAAAGGCGCGCTCACCGCGCGAGGTTTGTTCCACCACCATGGGAACCATTGTGACCTCCTAAGCCATCACGAGAAGCTCTTCACGAGCAAACCCCGCGAAGCGCGCCGCGCACGCGGGCACAGCGGCTCGCTGCCAGCCTTGGTGCGTGATGTTGACGCGCGTACCGCCGGCGTCTTCGATAAAGCGTACGTCCACCGTTTGTTCCTGGCCACCGGGTGTAAAGGAAGGCCAAGCGAATTTCACGCGATTGGGAGGGTCCCATTCGAGGATTGTGCCCAGTTGCAACTTGCGGTCCTCGACCGCCGGCCACCATTCGGCGAAGCGCCCGGTGAAAAGCTCGAAAGCCTCCGCGGGGGTGCAGTCAACGTGAACGCTTTGTTCGACGGGTTCGTGTTGGGGTTTTGCTCTTTCCATTTTTGACGTTCTCCTTGTTTGCCAAATCGGAGCTGGCGAAATCGGAAAAGGCGCTGAGCGCGTCGCGCCACATCGATTCGATATGGGCGCGCAGGTCAGCAAGGCTCTTGGGGTTCAGACGGAAATAGTGACGCGTGCCGCGGCGCTCCTCCTCCACCAGGCCGGCGGACTTCAGCACTTGCAGATGCTGCGATACCGCGGGGCGGCTTACC
>JASIGB010000754.1:0-5664 GCA_030045355.1 Bryobacteraceae bacterium | reverse complement strand
ACCCCTCCCGGAGCATTGCACGAAACGCTCGGTACGAGGGCCCGATTTACGTTGTCATTGAGCGTGAGCGAGATATTCGGTATTCCGACACCGGACGCGGAGATGATTTGCGCCTCCAAGCCATTGGCCAGCGTACTGTCCGCGGCTTCCGTCAGGGTGGCGCCCGGGGATGGACTCAGCAGTTCCACGGTGGTGGTGTCGTTAGGGTTGTTCGGAACGGCGGTAATGTAGAACGTCACCGAGTTGGTAGTGGCTGCGCTGGCGGTGACCGTGGTCTGGAAGTAAGACTCGCCAGGCGGGACACTGGTGCTGGCAAAGTCCACGGAGGCGATTCCAGAAGCGTCGGTATCCACGATTTGCGAGGATGCGCCGCTGCCGCTCACTTGGATTGTTCCACCGCCGGACGGCACCGAAAACGTCACCGGAAGGTTCGCGATAGGGTTGCCATCGACATCCGTGGCCAAAACCTGAAGCGGAGCTCCATATTGCGCGCCCAATTCGCTGCTGGTGCCTTCCACCATGAGCTGGCCCTGTCCGCCTACGATACTGAGCGTGGGACCCGGGGTCTGGACGGAGGTCGAAATATTTAAGGAGAAGACGGTGCTTAGCGTCCCCGCTGTGGCTGTCACGGTCGCGAGGCCCGAGGTGTCGGAAGCCGTGAGATACACCATCGCATAGCCGTTTGAGCCGGTGACTGCTGAGGCGGCGGAGAGCGTAGCGGCGGCGCCGCTCGCTTGGAACCCGACGGTGACCCCGCTAATCGGGACATTGTTCGTGCCCAGGACCTGCACCACCAAGGGTTCCGACCGGGCATCCGGAAGAACCCCTTGGTTATTACCAAATGTCAGCAGCGAAACGGGTTGTGACTGCGCCGTCGTCACGGCCGGAACCAAATACGATATCGTCGCAGCCGATACGCCGGAGGTGACAGCGTACTGACCGGTGACGCTTTGCGTGGAGGGATTGTACTGGTAGATTGTGCCGCTGGAGAGCAAATACGCCGACTGAACGGCGCTGTGAACTCCCACTGGCACCTCGCTGGTAACTGCACCGGACAGCACGCCGCCGGTGAGATTGGGCACGTCGGCGAGCCCGGCGCTGAGCGGGGAGAGAGTGATTACATAAACGCCCTGGCTGGACAGGCCGAGCAAAGTGTCCGTGCCGGTAAGCAGTAGTGACGTGAGCGGCGGCAGGCCCAGGGATGGTGTGGTGGCGGTGAGGGTCGCCAAAGAAAGGATAATGACGCTGCTGCTGAACGCGGATTGGTTTGCCGAGGCCGCGTATTGCCCGTCCGGCGTAAACACCAATGGGCCAGGCGTGCCGTCCACCGATATTGTCCCGTTGTAAGTAGGTTGAAGAGTGATGGGATCTAGTTGGAGAATCTGGCCCGGCAGGCTTACATAGACCAAGCCATTCGGACCGACGCTCACAGCCGTCGCCACCTGGGGGAGATTGGCCGTGGCTGTAACTGCGTAGGAAGAGGTGCTGATGGAATTGAGTTGGCTCGCAGAGCCGGTGGTTCCCAAAGCGAAAATCGCGCTGGAATCGAGACTGGACGCGATGGCGTAGGTCTTCACCCCGGCTCCCTGACTGACTCCACCCGCGACCAGCGCGTTGCCGGACGCCGTAGAGAACAGATACGTAGTTCCGGCCGCGACCGCAAGCAGTTGGCCGTTCGGAGTCACGACCGCTTGCGTGGCCGCCACAGGCAAATTCGCAACCAAAGTGTCGTTGAGCAGGCTGGTACCCGTGGAGACCACGCTATTTTCGGAAGAACTGGCGACTATAAAGAACGTTGAAGCCGCTAAATTGGGGAGAATCGCAAAGGCACCCTGGCCCGCGCTGAAGGTTCGATAAGTGGTCAGCGGATTAGTGACAAACGCTTGCCCTTCCGCGCTGGAGGATAGCGCCCCCGGCAAGACAAACAGATCTTGAGCCTCCAGCGAGGCGGTGGAGAACGCAATCCCGAGCGCACAGAGCGCGGACACTCTTTTGAGCATGCCTGACTAGGACCTCGTATGGAATTGAGGACGCGGGAAAAACAGTAACAGCGTACCACAGATGTTGTGGAAATTAGAGGGGGAAAATCGCACCCAATCGAAATGTTGGGCACGGAAATAGAAAAGGGAGGAGCCGAAGCTCCTCCCTTTTAGGTCGACTACGTGCTAGAGCTAATTGCCTCTGCTTTCGCCCTCGCTGATGGGTGGTAGGCCACGCACCACGCCGGCGTTTGGTCCTGCCGGGTTGAGCACAATGGCCAGATAGCCTTCCGTGAACTGCCCTGGGGGCGCCAGACCCAAATTGCTGATGAAGGCGTACCCGTGACAGTATTGGAAGTTGGCTTGAGCGATGATGTACCCGGTGAACCCTGGCGTCGCTGCAATGCCGGCGCCACCGCTGTACAAGTCAAAGATCAACTCTTGACCCGCTGAGATTACTCCGGAAGTGGCCGCAGGAGGCGCAGCGCCGCCATTGGCCGTGCTCCCGTAGTAGTTGAGCGTGATCGTCCCGGATTGGTTGGCCGTACCGAACGGATCGGCTGTGGTGTTCGCGATGGCGATACCGGTATCGAATCCGTCTGCGCTACTCACGAATGGGAACAGCAGATCGCAAGCGCAGGACGAGATCGAGTACAGGTTGACCGGAGAGCCGCTCGGGCCGAAGCGCGGAATCGGCGTGGTCGTAGTAGCGGCCGGGAACACAGTGGTGTTTTGTGGCGAGAAGCTGACGGTGACGGTAGCAGGAGCAGTGGTAGCTGCCGGAATACCCGTCGCCGTATTGGCGGTGTATGAAACAGCAATCGGCACCGTCAAGCTTTCTTGCACGCTTGGATTCGAGTAGTAGATTTCGTAGGTCAGCAAGGCCGACGTACCAGTGGTTGCGATAGCAACCGGACTGGCCGCGGTCGGCACCCCTCCGGCACCCGTCGCCAGGGTGGTTTGCGCAGTGGCCGTCGTGTATACCTGGAAGAGGCCATTGGAGTAGCCTATCGGTATATTGTTGGAGACAGGGAACGCACCGCCAGAGGAGCCGGTGCCGACTAGCACAGCAACTCCGACTGGTATCCCTGGGCCGTAAGCGCCGCTAAGGAACATGAAGCTGGGAGCGTACAGAGTGACGCCGGCGCCTACGCCGGCAACAGCGAATTGGAGCCGCGTCCCCCTGTCAGCCAAACCGACCTCCTCTGCCGAGGTTGGCTCAACCACACCGGAGTCAAACGGTGTCAGACCGGACTCGGTATCATAGTTGACGCCGGGCTCGTTCTGATACGGGAAGGCTGTTAGATCGGGCGCGTAATAGTCGCCGAGGGACAAGCCGTTCTCAACATAATAAAGTTGGTAGAAGCTTTGGGGTCGCCAGGCGTACGCAAAGCCCTCAGTAACCGTAACGCCAATCCCGTTATCGGTAACAAAGGAACCCGGCGGTGCGAAGGGCGACACCGTGCCCCACTCGCTCGCGGTGGTAAGGTAGGTGTTCACGCTGTTACAAACCTGGTATGACCCGGGTATCGCCGTTGCGCCAGGAGGCGTCAGGATGCCAGGCTCGACGGTAGCGACCGTGCCGGTGACATTAACTGAACCGAGGGTCGTGTTTCCGTTCACTGCCACGAGCATCGTGATCTGAGTCGGAACCAGCGTCGACGCCACACCGAGCGCGTTAGCATCGCCGCGAATGTTGGTGATGCGGATCACGCGGGTGTACGTGGTGCCCGGAGCATCGATGGGCACACCGGTCCAGGTGATACCGTTGGAAAGGGCTTGGACGCCCTGGAATATGTTGTAAAAACCGGCGCCGCCCTTATATGGACCCGCCGCGCCGAAGCCATTTCCCGGACTGGTGATCGCACAGTTGGTGCTATTGTCCGCCAGGCACGCGGTCTGGGTGGCTGAGTGGCCGGTCGGAATTGCCGTCAAAGGCGGAAACGTGTCGGCAAGCGGAGGATACGGATCGTCGATGAGCATCAGCGCTTCCGA
Source organism: Bryobacteraceae bacterium (assembly GCA_030045355.1). Classification (GTDB taxonomy): domain Bacteria; phylum Acidobacteriota; class Terriglobia; order Bryobacterales; family Bryobacteraceae; genus Palsa-89. The sequence continues at coordinate 1,690 of JASIGB010000754.1, read as the reverse complement.
GACGTTGCCTAGCGAGACAATCCGGCTCGTAACGGTGGTGTTGATCGTGATTTGAACGTTCGATTCCGGAATCGCACTGCCAGCGGCCGTGGGAGTGCCGCCGGTGCAGTTCAGGACCATGTCACCCACGAGCTCGGCAATTCCCTCCGCACGAACAATGTTGTTAGTGGGGCTGGGCAAGCAAGAGAACGCGGGATTATTGGATTGCGCGTTGGCTGTGGAGCTACCGATGCCGAGTAGCAGGCCGACGGCCGCAAGCGCTAAAAGCCATTTGCGAAAATCTACCATTTCCTTCTCCTTGTGAAAATCTGAAATTGAATTGATGGAAGTTATCTCTTTCAACCTGAGCCTTCGAGTAGGATCTCGTCATGAAGATTCTGAATCTCAGCCGACCAAACGGGGCGCGAAGGTGCGCTTGACGCCTGCCGCTGCCTTGCTTGCCCGGTCTCGGTTCATAGTCTCCATTCAGCTCAACTTGCTTTGGAACTTCTCGTATCTTTTTGTGCTCGCGGGATTCATGCGCCAAAGAATGAATGCCGCCAAACCTGTTCGGACGCAATCAATCATTCATAACACTACCTGCCGGAACAAGTCAAGCGTAAATTGTTGATGCGACGACCCGCTGGTCCTTCTACCTCAATCGGCAGCAGCGGTCCATTACATCACAGGCATTCTTACCTAGTCAAAGCTTTACAGCCAACGGTCAATTCTGGGGCTTGAAATGGCAGTACTAGGGGTCGACCAGCGCTGAATCTGAACATTCGTTGGGAAGACACTTATTCCTTAATGTCTTTACGCAGAGTTTTCATCTGTTCCTTCAGTTCGTCGGAGGCGTCGAGAAGTTGATCGCTGTCGAAAATCACGTGCGGCGTCAGGAACATGATCAATTCGGTGCGTTCTTTGCTGTAGGAGCGGGAACCAAACAAGGCGCCCACTACGGGGATGCGGTCCAGCACTGGAATACCCCCAATGCTCACCGAATTGCTCTCCTGGATCATACCCCCGATGGCAATGGTATCGCCATCTTGCACCGTCACCTGGGTCGTGATGTTTTTTGTGGCGAAGGAGGGGGAATCAATATCGCTGCCGGGACCGGATGAGATCGGGTTGGCTGTAGGGTCGCTTACATTTTGATTGATGATCATGGTGACGATCCCGCTGGGAGTCACGCGGGCGGTGATGGAGAGCCCGATGCCCGTGCTGGCGCTGCCGACCGAGTTAGTAACCGCGCCTCCGATGGCGCTCGTAATCGAGCCTTGCAACGTGGGGACGGTGGTTCCCACATTGATGCTAGCGGGAATACTGTCGGTGGCGATGATGGAGGGTGAGGACAGGATCTTCGCGTTGGTCTCGCTTTCCATCAATTGGACCACCCCCTCCAGTGCGCGGCTCCTACCGACCAGCGCCGCGCCACTCACTGTCGTGGTGCTACCGGCCAGGGACGCCAACAGAGAAGCTGCCGTGCTGGAGACGGATGAGAGTCCGCTGGCCCCCAGGTTGCCTCCCGCTGAACTCCCTGAGAGAGCTTGCAAGGCGGCCGTGACATCGCTCGAAAAGGCATGCGACAGATCCACGGAATAGATTTTGGCTTCGATGAGAACCTGGCGCGGCGGAACGTCCAACTGCCGGATGAGATCCTGGATGCCTTCGTACTGCTGCGGCGTGGCCTGAATCAGCAAGGTATTGTTTA
>JASIGB010000753.1:0-2933 GCA_030045355.1 Bryobacteraceae bacterium | reverse complement strand
CACGCATACCTGGACGGCGACACGCTCATCATCATCGGCGTGATTGTTTCTCCGGACGGCACGCAAATGGTTCGCCGCCGGCAGCATGGTGCCGCAAGCGATCCCGAGGGAGCCGGCAGCTCGCTCGCGCAGCAACTTCTCGACGCGGGAGGCAAGGAAATCCTCGACGCCGTCTACGGCGCGCAGGCATGAGCAAGGTTTATCTCGTCGGCGCGGGCCCCGGCGATCCCTCGCTCATCACCTGGAAAGGCCGCCAGCTTCTCGCCATCGCCGATTCCATTCTCTACGACAACCTGGCCAACGAGCACCTGCTCGATCTCGCGCCCAAGAGTTGCGAGCGTATTTACGTCGGCAAGAAAAAATCGGTGCACGCGTTTCCCCAAGAAGAAATCTGCGCCATGATGATCGACCGCGCACGCCGCGGTCTGAACGTCGTGCGGCTCAAAGGCGGCGATCCGTTCATCTTCGGCCGCGGGGGCGAGGAAGTAGAAGCGCTAGCGGACGCAGGCGTTGCGTTCGAAGTAGTCCCGGGCGTCACGTCGCCCTTGGGGATCGCGGCCTATAGCGGCATCCCGCTGACGCACCGCGCGCACAACAAGGCGGTCACCTTCGTCACCGGCCACGATGTCCATGGCATCGATTGGAGCAAGGTCGGGCAAACCGAGACGTTGGTGATCTTCATGGGCATTTTCGCCATCCGCGAGATTGCGGCAGAGATCATGCGCCATGGCCGGTCGCCCGACACTCCCGCGGTTGCGGTTCGCTGGGGCACGCGTCCCGATCAGGAGACCGTCGCCGGTACTCTCGCGACCATCGCCGAGCGCATCGAGCAGGCGGACTTGAAACCGCCCGCGACCGTGATCATCGGCGAAGTGGCTGCATTGCACGAGAAGCTCGATTGGTTCGAGAAGCTGCCGCTGTTCGGACAGAAGATCGTAGTGACGCGCGCCGCCGATCAAGCCGCGGAGTTTTGCGACCGCTTGCGCGCGCTCGGCGCCGACACGATCGAGTTGCCGGTCATCGCACTGGAGCCGCCGCCTGATCCCGCACCGCTCGACCGCGCCATCGCGAATCTCGAATACTACGACTGGCTGATCTTCACCAGCGTCAATGGCGTTCGATTTTTCCTTGATCGGCTGGATCGTTCTCTACGCGACCTGCGGTCGCTGCGCGCCAAGATTTGTGCTATCGGTCCTGCGACGCGTAAATCCATCGAGGGTCTTCATCTCAAAGTGGATTTGATGCCCGAAGAATACGTCGCCGAGAGCCTGGTCGAGGCGTTTGCACAGCAGGATCTCGCGGGCAAGAAAATCCTGCTGCCGCGCGCGGCGGCGGCGCGCGATGTGATTCCCATCGAGCTGGGAAAACTGGGCGCGGAAGTCGACGTGGTGGAGGCCTATCGCAACGTGGTTCCCCCGGATGCCGCGGCTCGCGCGCGCGAAATCTTCTCCGCCGTGCACAAGCCGGACTGGATCACGTTCACTAGCTCTTCCACCGTAAAGAACCTGGTCGCCATCAGCGGCCGCGAGGCGCTGGAAGGGGTCCGCATCGCTTCCATCGGCCCGGTGACTTCGTCCATAATCTGCGCTCACGGCCTGAAAGTAGACGCGGAAGCGCAGCAGTTCACGCTCGACGGTTTAATCGAGGCAATCTTAGCGGTCAATTAGTCGCGCTCGCGCTCGACTCAACCTGGAGTGGCGCGAAGGTCACCGGAGGCACCGAGCCAGTGTTCGGCACCGAATATCGATAGAAATCCGCCAGTTGACCGCGAATGTCCATCAGTAGATACTCCTCTCCTTCCAAATGTTGCGTGAACGCGTCAAGGTAACGTGCCAACTCCCTTCGAACCTCGTCGCTTTCATTTGGGCTCCTGGTTTCGTAGATAAATAATTTCAGCACCGATTTCACCGACATGAGCTTCTCGAAATCGTCGAGCCGGTGCGCCATTACGTGAGACCACTCCGACTCGACAGCAAGCCTCACATCTCTCGTGGAACGGTCCGTCCAAACCAAATCCAACAGCCATTCCTGCACATCCGCATCCAGTCCCTTCCTACGGCACGATACGCAAAAGTCGCGGCCGAGGTCATATAGAAGTCTCTTCATGGGACGTTCGCCCCAATCCCATGTTAGGCTTGAGTCGGATAAGATCTTCCGGGCGAGGTCGAAAGCACTGATCGGAGAAACGCCGATAGCAGCCATGATTTCCTCCTAACGGAGGAATTTTACCAAATGTAGTCTTTGGCCTGGTCGCGGCGCTCGTAACTATCGAGGACGTGGACGACGCGCAGTTTTTTTAACCGCGCGGGATTCAGCGCGCCGATCGGAATATAAAGGATGCGGCGGTTCAAGTGCGCGGCGATGGAGCGGAAAATTGACCGTGGCGGCTTGGAGGCCACGTAGACAACGAAACGCTGCTTGGAATAATCGAGCGCGGCCATCAACAGCCGCTCGGGTTTGTTGCGCGCGTAATCGTAATCCGGATCGGTCCACACGTCCATCAAGCGGCGCGGCGGCAGAGTCATCAGGAATCCGCCGTATTCGGCGCGGCCGATGCCCGGCCCCACCAGATGCTGGAACGGATGCGTGGAATAGAACGCCATGTCGGATTCGTTTTGATGTTCGCCCAGCCAGGTGGTCAAATATTGGTAGCGGTCGCCGGGATCCTCGTCGAAGATGACCACCGTCGCGCCCACTTCGCCGGCGACGCGGTCGAGCTGGCGGACGTAGATCTTGGCCTCATGCCAGTTGCGAATGGTCTCGCGCAAATCGATGCCGTCCAGAATCGACGTAGTGAAAGGTTCGGTTCGCGCGCGCTCTTCCGACAACATGCTTTTGGCCTTGCGCTTCAAGAACCGCCCGTAATCCTCGATCACCAGATCCTCGGGCGGATAGGAACAGATGGCGGTGCCATCGGTTTGCCGCGCCCATTC
>JASIGB010000752.1:0-3707 GCA_030045355.1 Bryobacteraceae bacterium | reverse complement strand
CGCTCGGCGTCTCCGGGCCGGGCGGCGTCGCGGTGGTGCTAGGCGTCGCGGCCGTGGCCTGCGTTTCATCCGCTGTGGCGGGCGAACTGCTTCAGGATTTTAAAGTCGGGTACATTTTGGGCGGCACGCCACGCCGCATCCAGGTGGCCGAGCTGATCGCCGTAGTGGTGGCCAGCGCCGCCATGTATTTTCCGCTCTACATTCTTCAGGCCGCGAACATCAAGGAAGGCGGCATAGGATTCGGCGATCCCAAGCTTTCGGCGCCGCAAGCCGGGCTGATGGCCACGCTCGCGCAAGGCATCGTGGGCGGCGACATGCCCTGGCCATTGGTGGTGGTGGGCGTCATGTTCGGCATCGTCATGATCATGGGACGCGTCAAGAGCCCGATGCTGGTGGCCGTGGGAATGTACTTGCCGATCAACACCACGTTCGCGATCTTCCTCGGCGGCGTGTTTCGCTGGATGACGGACTCCATGCGTAAGCGTACCGGCCTGAACGAAGCGCAATCGGCGCGCGTGGAGAACGTGGGCATCCTCACCGCTTCGGGCCTGATCGCCGGCGAAGCCTTAATGGGCCTGGTGATCGCGACCTTCCGCTTCTTCGAATGGCCACTGCCGGTGATCTTCAAGGAGCCTTCGTATCTGATCGGAGTGCTGGTGATTTTGCTGCTCGGTGCTCTGCTGATTCGCCTGCCGCTTTCGAAAGCCGGAAGTCCCGATGAACCCGCACCGCCGCACGCCATGATGTAGCGGCCGATAACATAGTGGCCGCAACCGCGCCCACAGACGCTCCGTCTGACAGTACAGGGAAGAAGGATCGGCCGCCAGGCGCACGCGGCATCTGTGTGTCTGGCGGTTGATTTTGCGCCCTGTGCCGACGGGGCTAGTTTGAATTTTTCCCTGGGTGCAGCAACGTCCACGCTAAGACGGCGTAGATAACAACAGATAGAATGAAAAGCCACCACGGGTGAAACAGGATCGGGAAGAGGAAGAACAACACAATGAGTAACCAGAACCGTCCGCTCGGCATAGCAACGATACGCAAATAGCATACCTGAACCGTCCTTGCGCCGTGCTGCGGCGGCCGCGCGCGATCCTTTACCATTAGGTATTGCCCCGCATCAGTTCGTCCGCTGAATCCGCAAAGACCAGGTGGCCGCAGCTCTATCTCGGCGTGGCGCTCACCACGCTCGCGACGCTCATCCTGGAGCTCGCACTCACGCGCATTTTTTCGGTGGTGTTTTACTATCATTTCGCGTTTCTGGCGATTTCCATCGCACTGTTCGGTTTGGGCGCGGGCGGCCTGTTTTCGTATGTCATCGCCAGCCGTGGCGGAAACATTTTCTACAAGCTGGGCATCCTGGCCGTCGCAAACAGCATCGCGGTAGTCGCATCGCTCGCCTACATCCTCACGCGCTCGGGCGAGCTCGGCAATCTCACGTTGGCAAGCGTCTACTTCGCCGCCGCGCTGCCGTTCTTCTTTTCCGGCGCCGTGGTTTCCATCGCCGTGTCCGAAGCCATCGCGCGCGTGGATCGCGTATACTTCTTCGACCTGCTGGGCGCCGCCGGCGGCTGCCTGGTTCTAGTTCCGTTCCTGAATTATTTCGGCGGCCCCAACACGTTGATCGCCGCCTCGGTTCTGTTCGCGGTCTCGGCTGCCATGTGGTACAACATGGCGGGCACGCTGCGCGGGCGCGCCGGCGCCGTCACGCTGGCGCTGGTTTTCGTGGCCTTGATGGCGTTTAACGGTAAGAGCCACGTCATCGACATTCGCTACGCGAAGGGGCGCCGATTGGCCAAGGAAGCGTTCGTGCGTTGGAATCCCATTTCGCGCATCGCGCTGCTCAATCCCAATTCGAGCGACCCCGAGATCGTCATCGACGCCGACGCCTCCACCGGCATTCCCAAGTTCGATCTCGCGCGTCTCACCGCCGCCCAGCGCGCCAATCTTCTGCACGAAGGCCCCGGATTCCCGTACATGCTGCGGCCCGGCGCCAAGACGCTGGTGATCGGTCCAGGCGGCGGCTGGGACGTCGCGCGCTCGCTCACCGGCGGCAGCACGGACGTGACGGCGGTGGAGATCAACCCCATCATCGCGCGCACCATCATGCAGCAGCGCTTCGCCGATCTGAGCCGCGGGCTGTATTTCCGGCCCGAGGTGCATCTGTTCATCGAAGACGGCCGCAGCTTCGTGCGCCGCAGCAACGAAAAATATCAGGTCCTGCAGGCTACGCTGGTGGACACTTGGGCGTCCACGGCCGCCGGCGCTTTCGCGCTCTCGGAGAATAATCTTTACACCACCGACGCCTTCCGCGATTATCTGAATCACCTGACTGACGACGGGCTGATGGTGTTCACGCGCTGGGGTTTTGAACCACCGCGCGAGAGCCTGAGGCTGGTCTCGCTCGCCATCGCGGCTCTGCGGCAGCTCGGCGAAAGGTCCGTCGCCGGGAACGTGGTGGTATTGCGCGACCGCCCGCAAAACGTCGGCGCGTTCGGCGCATTAGACACGGTACTGATCTTCCGCAAGCCGCTTTCCGATGCCGGCATTGCACAAGTGAAGACCGCGCTCAGCCAGACCGATCTGCACGCGCTCTACATTCCTGGTGATGGTCCTGGCGACGCGCCGTCGAACGCTTTCGGTAAGCTGGCCACCAGCGCCGATCCCGAGAAGTTCTGGCGCGATTACCCCTACAACGTCGCCCCCGTGGATGACGATCGGCCATTTTTCTTTTACACCGTTCAACCCCGCGACGTGCTGAACTATCTCAAACGCGGCGGGGTGTCCGCCGATTACAAGATCAATCGCGCGCTGCCGCTTCTGTTTGAAGTTGTGGCGATCAGCGTGCTCGCCATCTTGATCGTGCTCGCCGTTCCTCCATTGCTACTGGGCGCAAGATTGCCCGCCGAGAAGGGTGAGCGCGGACTCTTGCTGTATTTTGTTTTTATTGGCGCAGGTTACATCCTGATTCAGGTGGCCCTCATTCAGAAATTCGTACTCTTCTTGGGCCACCCCACGTATGCATTAACGGTGATAGTTTTTTCCATGTTGCTGTCGAGTGGCCTGGGCAGTTACTGGAGCCGCCGCGTTACAGACCAAGCCAAAAGCGTGGGCCGTCTGAGCGCGGTTTTGATCGCGGTGGCCGCGGCGGTTTCCGCGCTGGCGTTCCTGGCGGCGCCGGTGAGCGAATTTGGCGTGGGATGGCCGCTGGTATGGAAAATCCTCACCACTGTTTGCCTGATCGCGCCGGCGGGATTCCTGATGGGCATTCCGTTTCCAACCGGCCTCACGCGCCTGGAAAAACAATATCCGCAGGCAGTCCGCTGGGCCTGGGCGTTGAACGCCGCAGCCAGTGTTTTCGGCTCTGCGGCCGCCATTTGTCTCGCGATTTACATCGGCCTGCGGGCAACCGTACTGACCGGTGCGCTGCTCTATTTGTGTGCGCTCTCGGTGGTGCAGTTACGCAAGAGCGTTCCCGTTTCCGAAGCTGAAGAAGCAGTGCTGCGTCTGTAGTTGTTTGTCGTTATGAAAAGTTCGCTTGTCGTTGCGGGAATTTACGCCAGTCTTTGCCTTCCGGCGTTCTCGCCACCCTCCGCCGAGCCACCCAAGCTTCGTTTAGATGGAACGGTGCAACCGTCGAGCTACGCGGTGGATCTTACGCTGGTTCCCGATCGCGACACGTTTCGCGGCTCCGTGGATATCCATCT
>JASIGB010000751.1:0-15302 GCA_030045355.1 Bryobacteraceae bacterium | reverse complement strand
GCGCTCTTCGCCTACATCGGCGCTCTCGCCATCGTTGCCATGTTCTTTCTTCAGGGCAGCGAATATCTGCTCGGAGGGGCGCTGTTCCTGATCGCGAACCTCGCCTACGGAATGTCCGTAGTGGTGTACAACTCCTTCCTGCCCGACATCGCTCCCCCCGAACAGCGCGACGCGGTGTCGTCGACCGGCTGGGGAATCGGATATCTGGCGAACGGCATTCTACTCGCCCTCAACCTGCTGCTGTTCGCCAAAGCCCAAGCGCTCGGCATCTCGACTGCTCTCGCGGTGCGCATCAATCTGGCGTCGTCCGGCGTGTGGTGGGCGGTCTTCTGCGTCCTTCCACTGGTGGCCCTGCGCAATCGTCCGCCGGGGCGCAGGCGTCCGCCGGGTGAAAACCTAACTCACAAGGTTCGCGAGTTCGCCGACACCTTGCGCGATATGCGCCGCTATCCGCAAACCCTTCGTTTTCTGATCGCATTCCTTTTATATAGCGACGCCGTGCAAGCCGTCATTGCCTTGGCGGCTCAATTCGGCAGCCAGGAGCTGAAGATCTCGATGGGCGATCTCACCGAAGTGATCCTGATGGTCCAGTTCATCGCCTTCTTCGGCGCCTTCGTTTTCGATTGGATCGCGAAATGGATCGGCGCGAAGCCGGCCGTGGTCCTGAGCTTGCTGATCTGGACCAGCGTGCTCGTGTCCATGTACGTTTCCGTGCGCACCGAGAAGCAATTTTTCATCGCGGCAGCGGTGGTGGCGATGGTCCTGGGCGGCACGCAGGCGCTCAGCCGCTCGATGTTTTCGTTGATGATTCCCCAGGGCCGCGAAGCGGAATATTTCGGACTCTATGGAATCTCCGATAAAGGCACCAGTTGGCTGTGCCCGCTGCTATTCGGCCTGGCGCTGCAATTTACCGGCAGCTATCGCCTCTCGATTCTGTCGCTGGTCACATTTTTCGTTGGCGGCCTGCTGGTGCTCCTGACCGTGAACGTGCGCCACGCCGCGGCCGAAGCCCACAGCCAGGGTTCGCCGAAAGGCGCTAACTGAGCCCGGCGGCCTTCTTCTGCTGGTTCAGCACTTCGAGGAACGCGTGTTCTTCCAGATCCAGCTCGTGCGTGTAGCCTTCCGGATCGATGAACGGATTCGGTCCCTTGCCGATCCTCGCGTACTTTTCCTGCATGTTGTACATCGCCGGATGCGATCCGAGCGGCACGTCGCACGGAAGCGAGCGCAGCAGCTTGAAGCCGCGCGTGTATTCGCCCACGATATCGGGAACGTCTTTGTTATCGATGAGCCGGTAGCCCGGATTCACGCCCATGCTGCCGATCACCACCACTTCGTGCGTCTTTCCGCCCTCTTCGACATGGGCTACCCAACTGGTGCAACCGCGTGTGTGGCCTGGGGTTAAGCGCGCCGTGAGCGTCGTCCCGCCCAGCTTCACCTTGTCACCATCGTGCAGAATTTTGTCGACCGGGTGCGGCTTGTTTTCGGGTGTGATCTTCATCAACGCCGGCACGTCCTCGGCCATGGCCATCACTGTGGCCCCGGTGAGTTCCTTCACCAGCGCATCACCCTGCATGTGGTCGGCGTGCGCGTGGCTGCCGATCAGGATCTTGACGTCGGTGAACTTGAAGCCCAGCTTTTCCACCGAAGCCCGGATTACCGGCACCGTCGCCTCGAAACAACTGTTCAGCAGGATGTTTCCTTCCGGAGTGACGAAAAGAAACGACCCGAGCGATTCGGAACCGACGTAATAGATGTTACCGATCACCTTATGCGGTGGGAAAGGCTTGTTGAACTGGTCGGGCGATCCGATGTTGCGGTGGAACAATTCTTCGGCGGTTTGCCCGTAAAGACGTCCGGCGAGTGGCGCGGCCGCAAACGCGGTCAAGGTGTTCAGAAGATCGCGGCGGGACAACATAACGCAGCCAGCATATCACCGCAGCCAGTCCCGCAGCGCCGCGCTCACTTCTACCGGCCGCTCCATGGTCGACATGTGGCCACAGTCCGGCACTACGACGAGCTTGCTACCTGCGATTCTCGCCGCCAGCTTGTGAAACATGGCCTGATGCTGCGCCGGACCGCTCCACCCATCCTCGCGCCCGGTGATCAATAGCGCCGGGCAGCGGATCTGTTCCAGCACCTGGCTGGCATCCGGCCGGGCAAGAAGAGCGCGTACTTGCGCCGCGAAAATCTCCGGCGTTTTGCGCGACATCATTTCGATAATCGAATTCACCAGCGCCGTATCGCCATGGCGCTGTGAATCGATCATCGGCGGCAGCCACTGCTCAAGCATGGCGCGCATCCCTTGCGATTGCGCCAGCGCCACAAAGTCGCCGCGCTTGCGCCGCTCCTCTTCGCCCGCCGGCCCCGAGGCAAGCGGCAAGTATCCGGTGTTGAGGAGCGCGATGCGTGCCACGCGGTCCGGCGCGAGCCGGTAAATCTCCAGTGCCACGCGCCCGCCCATCGAATGCCCGGCGACGGAAAACCGCTCGGGCGCCGCGCGCAGCGCCGCTTCCGCCATCGCGGCCAATGAATCGAGCGAGCCGTAATCGGCGCAGGTGCACGCCGCCACGTCGCTCAACGCGTCAATTTGTTGCTGCCAGACGCCCTGGTCACATACCAATCCCGGCAGCAACAGCAGGTTTTCGCGCGTGTTCGCCATCCTACCAGACCGTTTCAACGGCGTACCGCCGAAGCTCGGAGTCATGAGTCACGATGGTGAGCTGTTCGATTTGCGCCTGCGCGACGAGCATTCGGTCGAATGGGTCCCGGTGATGCGCGGGAAGAGCGCTCGATGCGAGCACGTGTACCAAAGTGAGTCCCAACGCTTCCATCCCGTAGTGGCTGAGACGCGCCGGAACATACGCCGATACCGGAGTTGGTAAGCCCAACTTGCCTGACTGCGCCTTCAGGGCCATTTCCCACGCGCTCACCACGCTAAAGAAAAGGTTGTTTCCCGGGTCGGCTAAGAGCCGGTGAGCGTTGCGCGAAAGTCTCGGGCTACCCTCGTTCCACCACAGAAAAACGTGCGTGTCCAGCAGGAGCCTCATCTGCGGCGTTTGTCAGAGCCATACCACAACTCCAGCTCAGAATCGGACATCGTATCGAAATCGCTCGCGATCTTGAGCTTTCCTTTGTCGACTCCTGGCACGCGGCGCGTGGGGGCTAGTTTTCGCTCCGGGATCAGGCGCGCAACCGGCTGCCCCGCCTTGGCGATGACAATTTCTTCGCCTCGAAGCACGCGCGCCAGCAGCTTGGAAAAATGCGTCTTGGCTTCGTGAACGTTCACCAAATCGGCCACGAGTCCAGGTTAGTCCACCTAAGTGGACTAAGTCAAATGCAGCGGCTTATACCAAATCCTCGGCCCGGATCGGCAGCGTGCGGATCCGCTTGCCGGTCGCGGCAAAGATCGCGTTCGTCACCGCCGGAATGCTCGAGGGCGTGCTCGCCTCTCCGATCCCTCCCGGTGCCGCCTGGCTCGGCACGAGGTACACCTCCACCACCGGCATTTCGTTAATACGCATCACGTCGTAGTGGTTGAAGTTGCCCTGCACCACGCGGCCACGCTCGATCGTGATCGCGCCCTTCATCGCAGCGCTCAACCCATACACGATTCCGCTCTGGATCTGCTGTTCCACGCCGGCGGGATTCACCACCTGCCCGCAATCCACGGCGCACACGACGCGATGCACACGCAGCTTGCCTTGGTCCACCGAAACCTCGGCCACTTGCGCGTTGTAGCTGCCGATATTGTTCACCACTGAAATGCCGCGCGCGTGTCCGGCCGGCAGCGGCTTGCCCCAACCGGCCTTCTGCGCCGCAAGCTCCAGAACGCCCAGCAGGCGCGGCGACTTAGAAAGCAGCTTGCGCCGGAACTCGAACGGGTCCTTGCCGGTCTCGTGCGCCAGCTCGTCCAGGAAACTCTCCGAAAAAAAGCAATTCTGCGAGAATCCCACCGAACGCCAGTAGGTCGTCGGAATGTCGACGTCTGGCGGATGATAGTCGACGTGGAAATTCGGGATCGTGTATTCGAGATCCATGATGCCTTCCACGCTGGTGCGGTCCACGCCGTCGCGCAAGCCGCCGAACGAAGGGCACACTACGCGCGTGTCCCAGGCTACCGGCCAGCCATCCTGATCGAGAGCTCCCGTAAACTTCGCGTACGAGGCGGGCCGGTACAAATCGTGCTGCATATCGTCCTCGCGCGACCAGGTCAGCTTCACCGGCTTGCCGATGGCCTTGGAAATCTCCACCGCTTCTCCGACGAAATCGTCTCCGCCGCGACGCCCAAAACCGCCGCCCAGAAACAGCGTGTGAATCTGGATCTTGCTCGGAGGAAGGCCGGTGATCTTCGCCGTGGTGCCCATCGCCGCCGTTTGGATCTGTGTTGACACCCACACTTCCGCGCTATCCGGCCGCACGTCGGCAGTGCAATTCATCGGTTCCATGGGCGCGTGCGAAAGATACGGCGCCTCGTACACCGCCTCGATTTTCTTCGACGCATTGGCCAGCGCCGCGTTCACGTCGCCGTCGTGGCGCGCCACCGCGCCGGGTTTTTGCGCGAGATTCACGAACAGCTCACGGATGCCGGCGCTGCTGAGATTGGCGTTCTTGCCTTCGTCATATTTCACGGCCAGCGCTTTGCGCCCTTCCATGGCTGCCCAGGTATTGTCGGCGATCACCGCCACGCCTCGCGAAATCTCCACCACGTCCTTCACGCCCGGCACTGCTTTGGCCTTCGTGGCATCGAAGCTGGCCACTTTGCCGCCGAACACGGGGCAGCGCTGCACCACGGCGTAAACCATGCCTGGACGCCGCGCGTCGATGCCGAACTCCGCCGTCCCGTTGATCTTCAAGGGCGTATCCAGCCGCTTGACCGAGGTCCCGATCAGATGAAAGTCTTTCGGATCTTTCACCGCCACTTTCGCGGGCGCCTGCAGCTTTCCCGCCGCGTCGGCCAAGCTCCCGTAGCTGGCGCGCTCATTGCTGGCCGTATTGATCACATAGCCGTTTTCGGTGCGAAGCTGAGATTTCGCCACGCCCCACTTCTGCGCCGCAGCCTGGAGCAACATGTCGCGCGCCGACGCGCCCGCCTTGCGCAGCGGTTCATAGGAGAACCGTATGCTCATGCTTCCGAATGTGCCCTGCAGCGGCCCGTAGGCCGGATCCACCGGCGCGAACTCGGTCCGGATCTTCTTCCAATCGCAATCCAGCTCGTCGGCCAGAATCTGCGAGAGCGACGTCATCGGTCCCTGGCCCATTTCGGACTTCGCGATCATGAACGTGACCACATCGTCGCTTGCGACGTGGATATACGCGTTCAGTTTCGCCGCCGATTCCGGCGCGGCTGCGAGCTCAGACTCCGTGAATTGGAACGCGATCAGCAGGCCCCCCGCCGACGCGGCGCTGGCTTTCAGGAAACTGCGCCGGTCCAGTTTGCGCTTCGAATCCGAAGTCACCGCGTTCATTGCGCACCTCCTTCATTGGCGCGGCCATTTTCCGCTACGGTCCGCTTGCCCGCGGCCGCCGCTTGATACTGCGCCGCCAGGTGCACCGCCTTGCGAATCGCCTGGTAAGTCCCGCAGCGGCAAATGTTGCCGTGCATGGCCTCGTCGATATCGGCGTCGGTGGGATGAGAGGTCTTCATCAACAAACCCGCCGCGGTCATGATCTGGCCGGACTGGCAATAGCCACACTGGGGAACATCCACCTCCAGCCACGCGCGCTGTACCGGATGACTGCTGTCCCGCGACAAGCCTTCGATCGTGGTGATGTGCTTGCCTGCCACGTTGGCCACCGGCGTGACGCAAGACCGGATCGGCTGGCCGTTCAGATGCACCGTGCAGCAGCCGCACAGCGCCATGCCGCAGCCGAACTTGGTGCCGGTCATGCCGAGCGTATCGCGCAACACCCAAAGCAGCGGCATTTGCGGCGAAACATCGACCGTCTGGGATTTCCCGTTCAAGATGAAGGTGACTGCCATCGTGGGCCTCCTCTGGAGCTGATGGTATGCTCTTCTCAACTATATATCGAAAGCAGCACCGCTAGCCCGAAATCGGCGGCGTACGCACTCGGCTATCTTTTCTTTTGCTGTCAGCAACTTCCAGGCGGGCAGCGCCCGCGAGCGTCACTTGAATATTACCTTGTCTCCTACAAACGACACGCTCCGCGAATCTCTGTGGGCCGTGGCCGCCCCTAGCCAATGGCCAATGGCCAGCCGTGGAGTGCTACGCTGGCTCTTTATGCAGTTGTCCGAAGTCTTCCTCGGCCAGGGCGAGCAGGGATTCACTGAACTGGTTCGGGCCATCTCCATCGGCAAACTCAAGACCTATCAGCTTTACGACCGCGCCAAAGTCCGTTTCCATTTGGCCAAGCTGAATGCCGAAAACATGCGCAAGGCGGTGCCGCGGTTTTGGACCCGCGTCAACGAACAGGACGAGGCGTTCTGCACCGATCTGGCCCAGGCTATTCTCGTCTCCCACCTCGACATGATTAAGGCCGTGGTTGACGAGCTGGGCATTCCCAATCAGGACGGATTCTTCGACAAAGACATCGACGGCTCCAAGTACCTCACGGAGGGTTGGCGCGAGCGCATCTACGATAAATTCAAGGATCGCTATTCGGCGCCGGTGCTGCTGTTCTACATCAACCATTTGGCCTGGGAGCTGGCCAAGAGTGAAGAGCTGTTTCAAGCTCCCGCGCAGGCCTCACCGGCATGAGCAAAACTTTTTTCGATGCGATTCGCGCGGGCGACCGTGCCACGGTAGACACGTTACTCGCCTCCGATTCCAGTCTGCTCGGCGCGCTGGACGAAAATGGGCTGGGCGCTTACGCCGTAGCTCGATATTCCGGCCACAATGAAATCGCGGCACTGCTGCTCGAACAAGGCGTGAAATTGGATGTCTACGCAGCTTGCATGGCGGGAGCGAGAGAGACGGTTGCACGCATGATTGCCGATGATCCGGGTCTCACGGACGCCTACAGCAGCGACGGCTGGACGCCTCTGCACCTGGCTTGTTTCTTCGGCCAACCGGAGATCGCCGAAATTCTGATCGCGCTCGGCGCGGATGTGAATGCGCGGTCGCGCAACCCCATGCAGAACATGCCGCTGCACGCCGCGGCCGCCGGGGGCAATCGGGAAGCGGTCCGCTTGCTTTTAGAGCATGGCGCCGACGTCAATGCGCGCCAGCACGGCGGATGGACGGCGCTGCACGCCGCATCGCAAAATGGAGACGTGGAGATGGTGCGGCTGCTCGTGGGCGGCGGCGCGGACATCGATCTGCGCGCCGATAATCAGCAGAACGCAATGGATCTGGCGATGACCAAAGGCCATCAGGCCGTCGTGAATGTATTGGACGAAGCCCCTGCTGGACGAATCTAGGCAGTGATCGAACAGGAAATCCAAGAGCTGCAGTCGGGCACACTGGCGCGCATCGAAGGGGCGCAAGATCTGGACGCGCTCGAAAAAGTGCGCGTGGATGTACTCGGGCGCAAGGGCATGCTCGCGCAAATCAACGTCGGCAAGTTGCTTCCCGAGGAGCGCAAGATTGCCGGGAAAGCGCTGAACGCGGCAAAACAAGCACTTGAAGCGGCGTTTCAAACAAGAGAGCAGGCGTTTGCATCCACCGTGCTCAATGCCCGACTGGAACAGGAATGGCTGGACCTGACACTTCCCGCGCCCGCGCCGCTTCCTGGGAGCCTGCATCCGGTCACCATCATCCAGAATGAGATCGAGGACCTGTTCACTTCGCTCGGCTTCGCGGTGTTGGACGGCCCCGAAGTGGAAACCGAGTATCACAATTTCGACGCGCTCAATATCCCGCCCGAGCATCCCGCGCGCGACATGCAGGACACTTTTTGGCTTGCGAACGGCCATCTTCTGCGCACCCACACATCGCCCGTGCAGGTGCGCGGCATGGAGAAATTGGGCCCGCCGCTGCGCATGATCGCGCCCGGCCGCGTGTTTCGCAATGAAGAAGTGGATGCTTCGCACGAGCACACGTTCTACCAGCTCGAAGGCATGATGGTGGACCGCAACATTTCCGTCGCGCACCTGATCTACTTCATGAAGACCCTGCTCAGCGGGATCTTCCATCGGGACGCCGATGTGCGCTTGCGCCCGGGCTATTTTCCGTTCGTGGAACCCGGATTCGAGCTCGATATTCGGTGCCTGATTTGCGGGGGACCCGGCTGTCCCGTGTGCAAGCAGAGCGGGTGGGTGGAGCTGCTGCCCTGCGGCCTGGTACATCCCAACGTTCTGCGCATAAGCGGCATCGATCCGGACCAATGGGGCGGATTCGCTTTCGGCTTGGGGCTCACGCGCCTGGCCATGATGCGTTACGGCACAGACGACATTCGGCTGCTTGCAAGCGGAGATTTGCGCTTCCTGCGGCAGTTTTGATATGAAATTCTCTTATCGCTGGCTACATGAGCTGATCCCAGGCCTGGACTCGACCCTCCCGGCGGAATTGATGCGCCGGATCACCATGAAGACCGCCGAGTGCGAGGGGCTGGAGTACGTCGGCGCGAAGCTTGCCGATGCCTCCGTGGCACGCGTGAAGGAAGTGGAATGGATCGCCGGAAGCCACAACCAGATCGCCGTTGTCGAGACCGCGCGCTACGGCGTCAAGCGCGTGGTTTGCGGCGCGCCCAATTGCAGGCCGGGAATGCTCACGGCGTACTTGCCGCTCGCGTCCAAAATGATCGACGGCGTGGAAAGCGACGGTATGCTCGCGAGCGCACTCGAACTGGGCATCGGCGGCGATCACGCGGGAATCGTAGAACTCGATGGTGAAGCGATGCCCTCGCCGGATACGGTCATCGAAGTCGATAACAAATCGCTCACGCATCGCCCGGATCTATGGGGCCATTGCGGCATGGCGCGCGAGGTGGCGGCGATCGTGCATCGCACCCTGCGCGATCCTGTAAGGCCGGAGCTTCTGCCGAAAGGCGCGGCGCCGGTCGAAATCCGTATTGACGACTTCGCACTCTGCCCGCGCTACAGCGCGCTGGTCTTCGAAAATGTCACGGTGCAGCCGTCGCCGTTGTGGCTGCAATATCGCCTGGAATCCATCGGGCTGAACGCCATCAACAATATCGTGGACGTCACCAATTACGTGATGGCGGAACTCGCGCAGCCCATGCACGCTTTCGACGCCGATAAACTGCACGGCAACACGATTTTCGTTCGCAATGCGCGATCGGGCGAGCCGTTCGCGGCGTTGAATGGCGAGAACTATGCGTTGAGCCCGTCGAATCTTGTCATCGCCGACGCCGAGGGGGCAATCGCGCTGGCCGGTGTGATCGGCGGCGGACCGAGCGCGATCGGTCGGGAAACGAAGCGCATCGTGCTGGAGAGCGCGAATTTCCAGGCCGCGAGTGTTCGCAAGACGTCGGTGGCGCTGAAGCTGCGCACCGACGCTTCCATGCGATTCGAAAAATCGCAAGACCCGCTCAACACCGTGCGTGGTCTTGCGCGGGCCATCGAGCTGTTACGCGAGGTCTCGCCTGGCATCCGACTGGCCGGAGGCCTGGCGGATTCGCACGGCGAATTCAAAACCGCTGCTCCCATCGAACTATCGGTGGATTGGCTGAAAATGAAACTGGGCCGCGATCTGGACGCGCGCGAAGTCCGCTCGATTCTCGAATCGCTCGAATTCGGCGTCGACGAACGCGCGCCCGGTCATTTTCTTGTGCGTGTCCCGAGCTGGCGGGCCACCAAGGATATTTCCATCAAGGACGATCTTCTCGAAGAAATTGGCAGGATGGTAGGCTACGAGTCCATCACGCCAACGCCCCCGTTGATCGAATCGGTGGTGCCCCCCCAGACGCCGTCGCGTATGTACTTCCGCGGCGTGCGCAACATGGCCTCGGCCCAGGGATTCACCGAAGTCTACAATTATTCGTTCGTCAACGAAGAAATGATTCGCGCGTTCGGTTGGGATGCGTCCGCGCACGTGCGCGTCACCAATCCCATCGCGTCCGATCAAACGCTGTTGCGCGCGAGCCTCCTACCCGCCATTCGAAAAAACATTTTGGACAACAGCCGTCATTTTCAGAATTTCTGTTTGTTCGAAATCGGCCGCGAGATCCATCCGCGTCCAGATGGCGCGCTCCCCAATGAGGTCCCGCATTTCGCCGCTGCCATTTACGCCCGCGAGGGCGACGGCAGCGCTGGTTTGTTCGAGCTGAAGCGCCTAGCCGAGTGCCTGATGCCCGGATGCGAAGCTCGCCAGGCGGAAGCGCGTTCGTTCGAGCATCCCCAGCGCGCCGCGATCTTGGCGTGGCACGGCGAAGACGTGGGCCGCTTGTTCGAATTCCATCCAGCGTTAGGAATCGAAGGCCGCGCCGCCATTCTCGATCTCGATCTGGCCATCACGGAAAAGCTTCACGAGCGCCAGGAACGCCGCTATCAGCCTTTGCGCCGGTTCCCGGTGAGCGCTTTCGATCTTTCCGTCGTGGCCGGATTGCGCGAACCGGCGGGTAACATCGAACACAGCTTAGTCGCGGCGGCGGGCGGGGACCTCGTGCATATTGAATTCGTGCGCGTCTACACCGGCGACCCGATTCCTCCCGGCCGGAAAAGCGTGACGTATAGGCTCACAGTCGGTGCAGCGGACCGCACGCTATCCTCTGAGGAAGTCGGCGCTATTCGGGACCGCATCATTCACACGATACGCACTGGAGCGTTTGATGTGCGCGTCTAACCGCGGATGTGATACAGTTGGATTTACCCGACATTTACCGACTAGGAGCGACGATTATGGCGAAAGTATGTGAAGTGTGTGGACGCGGGCCGCAGTTCGGCAACCGGATCAGCCACGCGCACAACGTCACCAAGCGCCGTTGGAACATCAATCTGCAAACCGTGCACGCCGTGGTGAAGGGCGTGCAAAAGCGTATTCGCGTTTGCACCGCCTGCATCCGCAGCGGCAAAGTTCAGAAAGCCGGTAAGGCCGAGAAGACCGCCGCAGCATAATAAACCCTATCGATGAAATTCGTCACTTTTCAACGGGCCACCGCCGGCCCGGAAGCCGGAGTTCTGTCCAGCGATCAAGTGATTTCACTCGCCCCCGCCAGATTCGCGGACATGATCGCGGTGCTCGCTGGCGGTGACGCCGCGCGGGCCAAAGTGAACGAGTATGTCCGCACCGCGCCATCGAGTTCGATTTTTCCGTTGGATTCGGTTCGCCTGCTCGCTCCCATCCCACGCCCGCCGAAACTGATCTGCATCGGGCTCAACTATCGCGACCACGCCGCTGAAACGCGTAACGAAATTCCAAAGGTTCCCACGGTCTTCGCGAAATTCTCGAACGTCGTCATCGGACCGGGCGATCCGATCGTACTGCCCAAGATCTCGCGGAAGCCGGATTACGAAGCCGAGTTCATGTTCGTCATCGGCACGGGCGGCCGGCGCATCGCCGCCGCGGACTGGCAGCGGCACATCTTCGGATACACCATCTTCAACGACGTCAGCGCGCGGGATTTTCAATCCGCCACTTCGCAGTGGATGATCGGCAAAACGTTCGATACCTTTGCGCCCATGGGCCCTTATATAGTGAGCGCCGAGGAAATCGCCGACCCGCACGCGCTCGACATCAGCTTGCGCATTGGCGCCGAAGTGCTGCAACATTCCAACACCCGCGAGCTGATCTTCAAGATTCCCGAACTGGTGGAATATATTTCAAGCGTAGTGACGCTGGAGCCGGGCGACGTGGTGGCCACCGGCACGCCGGCCGGCGTCGGGTTTACACGCAAACCGCCGCGCTATCTGCGGGCGGGCGATGAAGTGGTGGGCGCGATCGCCGGGCTCGGCGAATTGCGCAATCCCGTAGTCGCCGAAGAAGCCGCTTAAGACGGCGGATCCCGCTCGAATAACTGCTCCAACTCGCGAACCGTGGGCGTGCGTTCCACGGCCTGATGCATGTCGTGCGCGAAGGAGCGCATGGTTTCGAGCAGATCGAACTCGCGTCCCAGAGCCGCGTAGAGTTCCACACCCGCCAGCAGCAGCGCGAGACGGCTATCGCCGCGTTCGGTGATCTCGTGCCTGGTCTGCCGCAACAGCTCTAAAGATTCGGGACTCGTAGGCCGCCACATGGCGCGGCCAGGTCCGCCGCTACGACGAGGAAATGCTCTTGCGCGGCTCGCTGGATTGAATCTGGATCTGGCGCGGTTTCATCTGCTCGGAGAACGGAATTTGAACATCCAGAATGCCGTCTTGCAACCGGCACGTGAGCTTGTCGACATTCAGGTTGTTCGGCAAACCGACCGCGGCATAGAACCTCCCGTAGGTGAGCATGGTGTTGCCATTCTTTTTGAAATCCTCCGGCTGCTTGCGCTCGCCTTCCAGAATCAATTGATTGTTCTGCACGCTGACTTTAAGATCCTGCTGGGGAATCCCGGGAACTACCGCGCGGATATGCAGGTTGGAATCTCCCCAGGCCGTTTCCACGACGGGACTGAAGGTCCACTGGCCGCCGGGTTGCAACAGAGATCGGCCGGATTCCGCCGGGAGCCCATAGAAATTTTCAAAGAGCTGATCGACGGAACGCCGGAAATGATCCAACGTCTGCCGGACGTCTCCGGTCATTAAGCTGCTTGTCATTGGTTCACCTCGTGTCGTTGCTTGACTGCCGCTTGACTGCGATGAGGCTCGCATTCAGTGTGAGCCTCCACGCGAATTCTACACCTGGAAAACCGCGCGGGAACGTTAGAATCGCGGCTGTAACGGTGAACGGAATTAATTCAAAAACTTTTGGTCAATCTCCACCTGATAGCCGCTGGCGAGGCGGTTGCTCTCGTTCGCCATGCCCACCACGGCCATCACCTCGGCAAGCATGGCATCCGTCATCCCGGCCTTGCGCGCGGCCGCAGTGTGCGACGCGATGCAATAGCCGCATTGATTGGTCGCGCTTACCGCCAGGTAAATCATTTCCTTGGTGAGCGCGTCCAACGCGCCGGGCGCCATGATTTCTTTCACGCTGTTCCAGGTTCGGCGCAACGTGACGGGATCGTGAGCCAGCGCTTTCCAAAAGTTGTTGATCCAGTCGGTTTTGCGCGTAGCCATGATGTCGTCGTAAACGGCACGCACTTCCGGGCTCGCGTCCGCGTATTCGATCAATCCTAGAGTCGCCATGTAATTTCTCGCGTTCGTCCTACCTCATCGTAGCGGTTCGCGCCATAATGGAAGTACCCTTCATGATCCAAGAAACGATTCTGGAAGGCCTTACCTTCGACGATATCCTTCTCCAGCCGGCTCGCAGCAGCGTGCTGCCGGCGGAAACCGACACGCGCACCTGCCTCACCCGGCACATCGCGATGAACATTCCCATCGTGAGCGCCGCCATGGACACGGTCACCGAGTCGCACCTGGCGATCGCGCTCGCGCAGCAGGGCGGCATCGGCATCGTTCATCGCAACATGCCGATCGACCGGCAGGCCGAAGAAGTGGACCGGGTGAAGCGCAGTGAGAGCGGCATGATTGTCGATCCGATCACGATCGAACCGGAGAAAAGGATTTCCGACGCGCTCGAGCTGATGCGGCGGTACCGCATCTCCGGCGTTCCGGTGACCAAGAACGGGCGCTTGGTCGGCATTCTCACCAATCGCGATCTGCGGTTCGAGACCCGCCATGATTTGCCCATCTCCGACGTGATGACCAAGGATCATCTCATCACCGTGCCGGTGGGAACCACGCTCGAAGAGGCGGAAAAGATTCTGCACCAGCACCGCGTGGAGAAACTGCTGGTGGTGGACGAGCATTACGCGCTCAAAGGCCTCATCACGGTAAAGGATATCCAGAAGAAGTTGAAATATCCGAACGCCGCAAAGGATTCCCAGGGCCGCTTGCGCGTGGGCGCCGCCGTGGGTTCGGGCGCCGATTTCCTGGAGCGAGCTCAGGAGCTGGTGGCCAGAAAAGTGGACGTGATCGCGGTGGATTCCGCGCACGGACACAGCCAACGCGTGATGGACGCGGTTCGCACGCTGAAGCAAAAGATGCCCGAGGTGGACCTGATCGCGGGAAACGTGGCGACGTTTGAAGGAGCGCGCGATTTGATCAGTCTGGGCGTCGATGGAATCAAGGTAGGGATCGGGCCGGGCTCTATTTGCACTACGCGCGTGGTGAGCGGCGCCGGAGTGCCGCAGATCACCGCCATCGCCGAGTGCGCGCGCGCTTCACGAGGCTCGGGCGTACCGCTGATCTCCGACGGGGGCATCAAGTTTTCGGGCGACATCAGCAAGGCCATCGCGGCGGGGGCGGACGCGGTGATGATCGGGAGTCTGCTGGCCGGGACCGAAGAAAGTCCGGGCGAGACGATTTTGTACCAAGGCCGAACGTTCAAGAGTTATCGCGGCATGGGCTCGATGGGCGCGATGACCGCCGGTTCGGACCGCTATCCCCAGGACAGCAGCGGAAAGCTGGTGCCCGAAGGCATCGAGGGGCGGGTGCCGTACAAGGGACCGCTGTCTGAACTGGTGTATCAACTCGTGGGCGGGCTGAAAGCCGGGATGGGGTACTGCGGCTGCCGGAACATTCGGGACTTGCAAGAGAATGCGAGGTTCCTGCGCGTGACGTCGGCGGCGCTGCGGGAAGGGCACGTGCACGACGTGATCATCACTAAGGAAGCGCCGAATTATCGTTTGGAGTAATCGCGGTCGCGGTTAGATTCCGTCGACGCTCACCTGCCGTCCATACAAGACGTAATTCACGCTTTGGATGGAGGCGTCCAGATCCGTCTGCTCCTGTTGCAATTCGGCCACTAGCGCATCGGCGGCTTCCATCTGCTGGGTTGCGGTTTGTTGCACCTGGTTCACGTAGGCTTCGGCGGTTGAGATTTGACTCTGCAGGCTGGTGACCTCGCTTTCATCGCCGCTGACCTCCGCTTCGATGGTGCCGGTGACGGGATCGCTCAACTGTGTGAAGTTGCTGGCCAGAGCCGCGAAGCCGGAATTTGACGAGCCGATGAACTTGTAAGCGTCTGAGAGCTGGGTTTCGGAGAGCGAGTTGAAGGTATTGCTGCTGAAACTCATCTGACCGGTTTCGTTGAAGGTTACTCCCAGGTCGGAGAGGCTGTGGATGCTGCTGCTGCTGGCCGGGTTGAAGTACATGACCAGATCCTGCATGGCTTCACTGATCTGATTGACGATCAGGTTGCCGCCGAGCGCGCCGGCACTTTGTCCCTGCTGCGCGGTCACGTCGCCGATCAGCGTGTTGTAGTCGCTCACGAAGCTCTTCAGAGCGCTGGCGAGCGGAGAGGAGCTGGGAGCGAGCGACAAGGTAACCGATTGCGAGCTGGACGTGG